>JAHFJL010000047.1:0-5895 GCA_023245855.1 bacterium | reverse complement strand
AGCAAGATATTTTTCTGTGATTTTTTCTATCTCTGAAAGTTTGAGCGGTTCTCCAAGCAATCCTGGGTCGTTTTCTCTCAGTGCAAACACTTTCTCTTTCGATAATTTCAAAAGATCTTCATCGAATTCACCAAATAATTTTTTATTGTAGAGCGCTATAGCGTCAAAATCTTGTTTGCTATATGCCAAAATAAGCATATTCCTGATTTCAAGCTCTTCAAGTTTTTGAAGAAAAAGATTTTTGATTGGGCTTTTGAGTTTGGTGAGCTGTTCTTGAAGCTTCGTTATTTCGTGTTTGTTTTGGGTGATTTTCTCTTGTATCGGCCATTTATAGGTGAAGATAGGATTGTAATTTCCATGCAAGGTGATGAATTTATCAAGTTCGCTGAAATAATTAGTGGGTCTGAGTTTCGCAGAGAGATTGAGTCTTTTGCTCAGTTTCTCTATTTTTTGGTCGATAGTTTGTAGTTCTGATTTTTCTAGAAAATTGATATATGCAGGAGTTATGACATCAACAATATCAAAGGTCTTATGGATAGGTTTGATAAGAAAGTTGCTAGCGGTTTTGTTTCCCAGGATGATCTTGTTGTCAGGCAGATTCTCCAGACTAGAGAATTTTAGCTTTTTTAGGACGATTTCATTTTCATAAAGATCGAGATAATAATCTGATTTTTTTTCTTTGAGTTTCTCGAAGAGGGGGTTCGACATAGAGTTCCCGGACTTATTGAGATCGACTTCGACAACCAGATTCGTAGATATTTCTTCTTCCTTTTCTTTGATGATGAGTTTTCAATATTGAGAAAGATAGAGAATCTTATGGGTGCTGATGAAATTGGATTTTTCAGGAGTGAAGAGGCTTTTCGCTATTTCTACGCCTTTTTCTGGATCGGTGATTTTGAGGTCAGCTATCTTTTCCAAAATATTTTTGAGTCTGGTATCGCTGACTTTTTGCACTTCCAAACCAGCTCTTGCATTGATTTCTAGAAGTTTAGGTCATTCATTGGTGATGACCCGATCGAGCGCAAGATATCATAAATTGACGAAGTATTGGACTTTGGAAGAAAGGAAGAGAATATCGTTTCGGTACGGAATCTTTTTGTTTTGGAAATGAGCGAATTTTTTTGGAAATTTCTCTTTGTAAATCTTATTTTTCCAGAGAAGCGAAGTGATTTTACCACTTCCTACTTCGATACCAAAACCTAGTCCTCATTGAGCAAGATTCGCTTTGCCTCCAGAATTTTTTGTCGGCACTCTGATCATGGTAGCGACGGGCACAAGATTGAAGACAATGACTCTGATATCAGCCAATCCAAATTCGCAAAAATCTTTGAAAAGCTCTCCTGCAATGAGTTTTTCTTCGATGAGGATTTTGTCGCCTCAAAGGGTGAGTGAATATTTCCCATCCAGGATATCGAGGAGTTGTCTTCTGAATGCTTGATCAGTTAATATTTCATTTCAGATCTGATAGGTGCCATGATGGCCATGATCTTTGAATTCCTGTGAAAATATGCTTTTGATCTTATCTAATAGTAATTTTTTTTCTTCTTTTTTTTCTTCAATTATTTTATCTGACGGCTGTTCTTCGATATATTTGACGAGATAGACTCCATTTCCTTTGCTTCATTGATTCGGTTTCACGACAAAATTTTTCTTTGGTAGATAAGCGAAATCAAATTCATAGAGTTCTTTGCGTGACGATATGATACCATAGGTTTTTGCAAAAGGAATGCCTCTTTCAACAAGAAAATCTTTCGTTTGGAGTTTGTTGTTGGCCAGACGGATACCTTTTTTGTCATTAAACTTCTTGATATAGAGGAGGTTCCTTGCATTATTCCCAAGGATTCCAAAATCGAGCATAAGCAATTTTTAGGGTAAAAATTATACGCCCCATCTATAGTAAAAACCTAGCTAAAATCAATCTCTACTAGCTTAAATAAGTGTTCTTTGATATTAAACTTGACTTATTTGATAATATTAGTAAAGTTAGAAAAAAATAAAAAAAATAAATAGAAATAAATAGCAACAAATAAAAAATAGTTGATATGAAAAAGAAATCTATTCTGTTAGTAACAATTGTCTTGATTGCAGCTATGAATAGCTGTAGAAAAGACGAACAACCCCGATATGACAAACTGACCATTTTGAAAAATACGGGACAAAAAATCTGTCAGATGGAAGATTATATTGATGCTCATAGAGCAAATAGTGATCCATCCGGATATGATACATTAGCAAGATATTGCCGTAATCAGATTATAGCTTCACTTAAAAATGAGTTAAAACCTGATGCATTCAGATCAAACAGAGGTGATATCGTAGTAATCATTGCCGCTTATGATCAGTTTTGGCGAGACAAACATCCCAAAAATCAATCCAAAGTATGGAAACGATTGAAAATAGGGGTTGATGATGATGTGTATCGTGTTTGTGAAGCATATTCAGAATCATTGCTTAAAAAATCAAAATCCTACATTGAGGGTATTGTAAACGGTTCTGCAAGTTATGCTGATGGTTGTAGAGTGGATTGGATGGAAGATGATCTTCGTGATTTGATTACCTATCCAGATCCTAATATCATATGGCCATATCAGGATCGATTATTCGTCTACTTCAAAGATTATGCACAAAATCCTAATGCTAAAGCTAAGTTCAAAAGACATGGCTTCATGGATTGGGGATGGTTCGATTAAATTATTATCTAAAAAAAATACGGAGGTGAAGTTTTTCTTCACCTTTTTTTGTTCATCGTATTTTTTTTAAAATATATCCAAGGATATTTTATTAAAGTCGATTGTAATAGCTCTAGTGAAACAGTCGATGCCATGAAAATAAATCAAAATAAATATGAAGTCCACAATCGACGAGGGCTTTTTGGTTTCTTTTTCTTGTCCTTGGCGAAGTCGAAGGATGCCTGGAAGAAAAAAGTCCTTCTATGAAGGATGAAAAACGCCCAGCCGACGAGGCGATAGAAAAAAATAATATTCATTAATATTATGTATAGGATATTTGTGTATTTCATTTGAATTCACTCTGAGCTTTGCTACTATGTCTCTGACTTTATTTTTTCTAGAAGAGCTTATGAAATTTTTTGTATACAATACGCTCAATCGCCAAAAAGAGGAATTCGTCCCTTTGATGAATGATCCTGATTATACAGGACCAAAAAAGGATTTCGTCGGCGTATATACGTGTGGACCGACCGTATATCGAGATGCACATATAGGCAATATGAGAGCCTATTTTTTTGCTGATATGTTAAGAAATACGTTGAAAAATATCTTATGATATCCTGTGAAATATGTGGTAAATATCACCGATGTCGGACATCTTACCTCTGATGCTGACGAAGGTGAAGATAAGTTGGAGAAATGATCAAAACGTGAAGGGATTTCGGCTCGAGATGTAGCAAAAAAATATGAGGAAAGATTCAGAAAATTTCTTAAGATGTTGAATATCGAAGATTTTGACGTATTTCCAAGAGCGACAGAGCATATCCCTGAACAGATCAAAATCATCCAGACATTAGAAAAGAAGTGATACACCTATAGCATTCCTAATGATGGAATCTATATGGATACCAGTAAAGTGAAAGAATATGGAAAACTTGCAAAACTTGATATCGAAGGACTCAATCAAGGGGCTAGAGTAGAGAATGATCAAAAAAAGAATAAGACTGATTTTGCATTACGAAAATTTTCTCCGATAGGGGAACAGAGACAGATGGAGCGAGAATCGCCTCGAGGAAAAGGATTTCCATGATGGCATATCGAATGCAGTGCGATGTCATCCAAATATCTGTGAGAGCAATTTGATATCCATACGGGAGGAGTAGATCATATTCCAGTGCATCATACCAACGAAATAGCTCAATCAGAATGCGGTTGTGGATGCACTCCACGAGTGAAATATTGGATGCATGTCCAGTTTCTGAATCTCGGATGAAAAAAAATCGCTAAATCTGCTGGAGGATTGGTGACGGTAGATGATATAGTGGCTAAAGGTTTCAGTCCTTTGGATCTGAGATATTTCTATATGCTCGCTCATTATCGTAATTTCCAAGACTTCACGATAGAATTATTGGAACAAGCAAAACATTGACGTCATTCGCTTATCAAAAAACTGCAAGGAAGAAAAATAATTAAAGACAAAAAAGAGTTTGAAAATGATCCCGTATTTCAGCAGGCACTAGAAGCTCTCTGTGACGATCTCAATACACCAAAACTATTAGCGATTTTACAGACGGCACTCACCGCTGGATGAGAAAATATTTATGCAATCATCACATGGTTAGAAGAAAATTTTCTAAAATTAGGATTGTTTGAACCGATAGTGGAAGAAAAAATTGATATTCCCGTTGAAGTCATAGCTCTCGCAGACCAGAGGATTCAAGCCAAGAAAGATAAGAATTTCGCTCTAGCGGATGAACTGAGAAATAAGATTACCAGTGCATGATTCCAAGTCAAAGATACCAAGGATGGATACGAAATAACCAAGGCATAATATTTTATATATACGTTTATTAGTATGGTGAAAGTACTCAATACCATCCATGAAGATTATCATATGCATAGCATGAATTATTCTGATGGGATGAATAGTATCGATGAGATTGTTCAATATGCAGGAAAATTTGGCATGAAAAAGATCATAATTACAGATCATAGCCAAAACTATCTCGAAAAAAATAATATTTTTCCAGCTTCACCAAGAACTTCTTTAACTAGACGAGAAAATGTACATAATGATGTGGAAGTATCGTTTGGTATAGAAGGGGATCTTTTAAATGAAGAGGGAGATATATGCTATAACATCAAGTGATCGGAGTCGGATTTTCTTATCCTTTCATGTCACAATGGAGTGTATGCCTGAAACTTAGAAAATATTACAGAAGCATATATCAATGCTATCAAAAAACATCATGATAAGATAAAGATGCTTGGTCATGTGTGTTATAAAAACACATCAAAGTATTTAGATATAGAAAAGCTAGTAAGTGTTGCTAACGAATATAAGATTCCCATAGAACTTAATGCAAAGTATCTGATGTGAGGCAGAACGGATAAAGATAAGCTTGATACCATGTTAAACCTAGTTGATCAAATATATGTGAATAGTGATGGGCATACGCTTAGTGATTTCAAAGTCAGACACAAAGCTTTTGATTATCTCAGAGAGAAAGGATATTTAAAATAAAATTTTATTTATACATTTGTTTATTATGGTGAAAGTACTCAATACCATCCATGAAGATTATCATATGCATAGCATGAATTATTCTGATGGAATGAATAGTATCGATGAGATTGTCCAATATGCAGGTAAGATATGATTAAAGAAAATCACCATAACGGATCATAGCCAGTTTGCCGAGGATCAAAGCGGATTTGCAAAAAAAAATCGAAGATCCAGCATCAATAGATGGAAAAATATCTATAATGATGTGGAAGTTTCTTTTGGTGTGGAAGGAGATTTGATCGATGAAGAGGGGAATTGCTGTTTTGATATCCAAGGGAAAGAACCGGAATTTTGCATACTGTCTTGTCACAATGAAGTATATACATGAGATTTGAAAAACATTACCCAAGCATATATCAACGCAATCCATAAATATCATGATAAGATCAAATTTATAGGACATATGTGCAATCTTTCAACTGCAGAGCATTTGGATGTAGAAGCTGTGGCAAAGGTGCTCAACCAGTACCAGATTCCAATAGAACTCAACTGTTCCTATTTAAACACCCAAAGGATGTATTTTGATAAAATGGATAAGTTATTGTCGCTGATAGAGGCTTGAGTATATGTAAATAGCGATATGCACACATTAAATGACTTTAATCTCAGACAGGAATGATTCGATTATATTAAGGAGAAAGGATTTATGGAATAAGAAAA
>JAHFJL010000013.1:7763-24801 GCA_023245855.1 bacterium | reverse complement strand
GGGAGACATCGAATGACTTGTCAAAGGTACTGAAACCGATGGAAGCGGAAACGTATTGGTGCTTTTTGATATCAATCCAAGACAGACACGAGATACCCTCAAATATAAAGTCACGCTCCTTGCCAAACAGCAATAATTGATGATAGATGATATATTAGAAATGATATATTAGAAAAAAATAATAAAAAAATTTATCATTTATAATTTCTTTATTATATGCAATTATTTAAAAGAGTTCTTCTCTCACTTTTCCCTGACGAAATCGTTGCACAAACCGTCAACCCTGCAAGCATGTTTATTTCGTTCATCTCAACGAAAGAATTTTTTTCGGTGATCAACAGAAAAATAGTGGAAAATTATAAACTGAACCTCTTTGACGTTACGCTTGATCCTTTCGAATTTAAGATCGGATTCGGCGAACATATCAATATCAAACCAAAAGATGCAGATAGCTATTATGGATACTGTGCTACAGCTAATCTGAACGGATACAGATTTTTTTCTCCCGCTAATATCGCCAATAGCGTAAGCTTAGTCACCTCGCTCTATGTTAAAGACATCTTCAGAAAATATCCACCTGAATATTATCTGAATTTTTTGTATACGATATTTTTGCTGAGCTTCGTCTTTCTTGCAAGGATCAAGATATTCCCGTACGACGATAGAGAACAAAATTATAACTGGTTTGTAGAGATCATGTTTTCTTTTTATGCGTTCGTCTTCCAACAAACCGGAAAAAAAATCGATCCTGCCATCATCAAAGCCCTCAAAAAAGAGTTGCTCAATCAGATAGAAGTATTCTTTATGCTTTTCGCATTATATAAAAATTTCAACAGTATTTTTGCTCATGAAAACGTATCAGACAAGGATATCTATTCTCGACTATTTTATGATGAGCTTAAAGGAGATTCCAAAAATATCTATACAGAATTCATAGCAAATCATACAGCATATACGGGCAAGACCAATTTTTCTCCACTTGAAGTCAAAGTCATGCAATCCATCCTGCCTGCCGATATCCTGCTCAGATACCTCTTTATCGATTCTGATATGTTTCTTATCACAGAGTCGGTTGTCTCCAAACTTTTCGATAAAAAGATATTGGATGATTTTATCACCAGTTTCCGCAAAGACGATAGCCAGCTTGAAAATTTGTTGCTTTATATCACCGATTATAGGAACTTCAAAAGAAATTTTTTCTCTTGAGTGCAAAAATATATTGTCACGGTCTTTAGGGATGAAGATAGGAAATGATGACCGATCAAAGAAGATCTCGATGACCTCATGTCCTCTATCGGAGAAGATGTGGAAAATATCGAAAGCTTCAAAATCCCTGAAAGGATCAAAAAAGAATCCAAGATGATGGAAAAAATCCTGAATTTTTATATCACACTCATCTGAGGATTCCGGCTTTCTAGGGGTGATACCTTCTTTCTGAGACTCTTTAGAAAACCTATCATCCAACACCTTAGCACCATCGATGACGGACTTGATGAAAAAAATTATACGCTCCAATACTATGGATGACTCCTCTATCAATATGGAAAAAATGTTTTCTTTTATAAACATACCGCTGAAAACGTAAGAGCCGGCAAACAAAAATTCGTTTTACCACAAAAGAATACCATCAAAAATATCTACTCAAATATCTCACTGCTTAAATCCATCGATGAAAGCTTCCTAGCTACGATTTTACAGGACATCAACCCCAAAGACATCAGATTATATGTCAAAAATAAAAAGCTCATCGAACTCTTCAAATGATTGATAGGAAGGGATATCTCGGAGATGGTGAAAAAATCTGATGGTCCGTTTATCGGCATGGTATATGACACCATTGCAAACAACCTTGAACATACCTGATTCCTCAAAACACTCAAAAAGGAGCTTACCCAGGAAGATATCTATCACATCAAAGAAAATATCTATAACCTCGATTTTTGGATCAGTGAATATTTTTTCAGAGCATTGCTTGATAAAAAAATCATTCTCAAAAACGATTATTCTGACCTTGCGATATTGGGCATATTCTCTACTATCAGAGAGACGCTCTTTGGATGTATGATTTACATCACGTATCTGAGAGATCTCGCAAACATAAAAGATATACCTCTCCATGATGAACTCTTGATCAAGATCTATGTCCAGGATATCCTCAATATCGATGTATATTATCACAAAAAAATCACTAGCATCATCAATACTCTCCAAGCGGACTTCAATGAGATCCTCAAGCATTGGATAGAAATCGACGATAATAAGGACTTTTTGAAAGTCTGAGCTGACAATCGAAATCACTTCACTGCGAATAAAACTATTGAAGAAACCAAGAAGAAAATTATCAGTGAAGATATTCTCCGGTTTAAATGATTCGTCAAGAATATCAGTTATTATAACAAGAGATTCCTTATGCCACAATAAATGCTTCGCATACTGCGAAGCAAATGAATAATTAATAATGAATAATTAAGAATGATGGAAAAATATTTCTACCAAAATCATTCATCATTCATCATTTATATACTTATATAAAGTTATGAAATGTCCTAAATGCCAAAGTATGGAAACTAAAGTCATCGATTCAAGAGTCATCGAAGACGGGCAAAGCATCAGAAGAAGAAGAGAATGCGAATACTGCCAACATAGATTCACGACCTTTGAAAGAAAAGGATTCACTGAATTGGTAGTCATCAAAAAAGATGGCAGCAAAGAGATGTATGACAGACAGAAGCTCAAAAAAGCGCTTTTGCTCGCTTTTGCGAAAAGGGAAATCGATAGAGAACAGATAGAAAACCTTATCAACAACCTTGAGGCAGAATGGTCGATAGATAAAAATGAAATCAGTTCTAAAGAAATAGGTGATGATGTTCTCAGAGCGTTGAAAAAAGTTGATCCCGTAGTCTATGTCAGGTTCGCTTCGGTATATAAGAAATTCGATAACCTCAAAGATTTTAAGAGTTTGATGGATTAGACATAATAAAAGAAAATGGATGGCTAAAATAGAGAAAAAAAATAGTAAGTAACTGATTTATCTGCTAATTTTTTATATATAAAAAATAAAATATTCAATAATTGATCTAGGAGTTCGAGCCATCAATCTACCAATATACACCGTAGTCCGATCGTGACATCCCGAATATCCGTTTGTCGTTAGACAGGATAGAGGGATAATGAACTATATGTGATATAGAGTATTCATGATACTGCTCTGATGGCGAGGAAAAGGCCTTTTTGCTTTCTTTTGTGGCCAAACAAAAGAAAGTCCAAGCGAAGCGTTAAAAAAATAGAGAGAAAATAATCATAATAATATAAGTTCTTCAAAAATAGCTACAAAAAAACTTTAATTATGTCACTTATACTTACAAATAAAAAAAATCAGAAGGAAATACCTTCTGATCTGCAAACTTTATACTTCTTTTCACATCACTTCAATGGCTAATGAACGAACAAATTCCAAATCAGCAAGCATCGGAACAACTTCATCGGTTTCATAAATAGGAAACTCACCATTCTTTTTTCTGTTGTCATTGATTTCTGTATGATATCCTTCCGAAATATCCCAAAATTCATTTTTCTGATCTTGAGTTAATGCGATTTCGAATTTTGATTGATTATGCAGGTCCAAGACCTTTGCGCGCGATAAATTATTAGTTTTTTTCATATCAGTTTTTTTTGTTTATTAGTTTTTATTTTTTTGTTTGTTATATATTTTATATGTATTTCTTATCAAATGTCAAGTCTTTTTTTCTTGAAAGACAAAAATCTTATATATCCTCCATCCTACTCTCTTATTCTACAAATTCTTTGAAATCAGTAAAATCTATCTCCTCCCTGGTCTGAGCAAGATCATACAAAGTGAATTCTTGGATCTCTGGAGTATGTGCTACACAACAATCCTTGATGACGGTAATATTAAATTCTCTATCATAAGCATCCTGGATGAAGCTTCTGACACAGAGATTAGTAAGGATACCACATACGATAACACGCTTGATGCCCGTAAGCTCCTGTTCTAATGAGGTCTTATAAAAAGGACTGATCTTATTTTTCATGATAATCGTATCCGTATCCTGCATTTTGATTTCAGGGATAAACTGAGTTTCCGGTCAGAAATACTCCATTGAATCAGATTCTCTATGTTTGGTAAAGATAATCTTATATTCTCTAGCTCTGCAATATTCGAGCAAATAATTCACTTTAGCTACCATTTCCTTGGTATCCCCTACATAATATTCGCTGCTGGAATCGGTCCATTCTCTTTGAAAATCAATAAGCACTAATGCTGTTTCTGTCATATCCGTAGTAATAAAATAAATCCATAGGACACGAGAATAATGATTTACTCCTTACTTTCAAAATAAAATAAGACGCCAAAACTTCTTTCTCGACCACCCCGACTTCTGGGGGATGTGAGAGTTATACTGAAAATCAGTACACAAGAAGTTTATCCTTAGACTATGCTAAGGACCCTGACGTCATTTTTATCCCGCTTTAGCGGAATAGGAATTTTAGAAATTCCTATGTGACAAAAAAAAAAGTCACGGATATACCGTGACTCCTTGATAATCTATTCCTTTATTTATATCCTATATAGAGGGATATTTCAGCTTCCATAACCGTTTTCTTCTCTGAATTAAAAAGAGAAATAGTTAGGCAAAAAATACCAGGAATGCATTCATTGATGTGTTTGGCTACAAAAAACAATTTACTGTTGAGACATGCGATGTTCTGTAAAAGGAATTTTTTTTCTTCATTCCAATGTACATACACCTTTGAAAGTTTTTCAGGATTTGTTCCCACATAATAACAGAATCCTTCTTGGAACTCCTTTTGATGTCCAACTTTTCCATTTGTTTTGTTTTTGGAAAAGACAACAAGAATCACTTCTTCATTATCTAATACCTCTTCTAATTGTTTGAATGTAGCGATAGTCACTTCACCTGAGGGAAACAAAAGAAGTTGTTTCTTTGTCTGTTGGTAATGTTCCATCGTTCTAGAACTTTTTGAGGTAGCAAGTACATCTTGAACAACCCCCATAGCCCCTTTCTCTTTGATGCGAGAAAATACATTTTTGCTTGATTTTTTTAACATAGATTTTTTTGTTTTTTTATAGATTTTTTTTGTTTTTTTGCCAAAAATTGGCTTGTCGCTTATAATTATTTAGCCTGTAAAGTCAAGCTTTTTTTATAAACGATTTATGCTCATTCTTTAATATATTTTTGGAATAGATTCCCTTTTTCTTCAAAATTTTTTCGTACACTGTAGCTTGGTGATGCAGTAGAAAGCAAACAGATCTTGCCATTTTTGGTGTTTTTATAAGCGAATTTTACCGCTTCCTTCATATCATTTGTTGAAAATACTTTTATCCAAACGACTTTCCTCCCTACAGGCATATCTCCCGTTTTTATCAATTCTTCTATTCTTCTTCCAGAATCTGGAAATAGTACAACATTTCTGATATTATATTTACGAATACAACTGATCAAATTTTTGAATTGATATCCTCTATCCGTTCATCAAAGAAAAATCGTATCTATATCACCACCAAATGTCTGGATAGCTTGAATCGTGCTTTCTGGCGTAGTGGAAATCGCGTCATCAATCCACGTGATTCCTCAATATATTCAGATATTTTCCATCCTATGAGGAAGCCCTTTGAATGATTGTAATGTTTCCTTGAGTATTTTAGGCTCTATTTTCATGATATCACAGACCCCAAGCACTGCAGAGATATTCATCATATTGTGCTCTCATTTGATGATGATTGATCCATCATCAAAAACGTTCTCTTTTTTGCGATAAAAAGATCCATCTTTGTAGGTATAATTTCCTATTTTTCCGAATATATGAATATGCAACTCTTTGATATCCTGCTTATCTAGTTCATAATTTGTAATCACTTCATCTCTGACTATATTGTGTGTGCTTCCCTGGAGGAGATTGAGCTTTGCATCCTTGTAATTTTCAAATCCTGCATGCCGATCAATATGATCAGAATAAATATTGAGCAGTATGCTGATATAATTATTTTTTTCGAGTCATTCGAGCATATAGCTTGAAACTTCGAAGACTGCGTATTCATGTTTTTGTACATCCAAAGCATCGAGATTGAGATAATCAAGCACAGGATTTCCGATATTGCCGATGAGCTGCACTTTTTTCCCTGCAGCTTGCAGCGTTTTGTAGGTTAAGGTAGAGGTTGTAGACTTCCCTTTCGTACCCGAAATTGCGATAATCTTTCCTTGATAATAATCAAAAAATATCTGCGCCTGAGAAGTGATTTTTTTCCTGTAGGGGTAGATCTTATCGTGATAGAGGGATATTCCCGGTGTCTTTATGATCAGATCAAATCCTTTGAGAGTATCTAGATAAGCATCTCAAAGAACAACATTAAAATCTTGTTCTCTCCCAAATGTTTGGTTGAGATATTCAAGACTCGCTGCCAATCCTTCAATTTTTTTTGCACCATCAAGAATCGTGATATTCCTAGGAGAAACACCGATTTTTAGAAGAAACTGGAGTGAAGACTTTCCTTCCCTTCCATATCCCAGGATAGCTATCTTCTTATTCTGAAATTTTTCAAACCCCATCATATATCTTGGTAAGGACATAAGACTTTATTATTCTTACTCTATTCTTTTTGGTTCTAAATTCAATCGAACTTGGTATATTCCTTGATTTTCCAGCCCTGATTGCTATCTTACATACATCATTTATTTCTCTAGCTTTTTGGTATGAAAGCATTTGAGACCTTCTATTTCACTTGATATACTTTTGACCCCCAGACCCTCAAGGCATCTTTTTCGTATTCTTTTGATCATGAAGCGGATTTTATGGAAACCATCGATTTCGCTTGCCCTGCACTTGCCCCCCTCCACAGCATAGATACTGATGTCATGGATACGCTCCTCTTTCATCTCTCTTTGGCCCTAGGTATCAGTTATTATAAGCTCTATCCTACAAAAAACCTAGTCATCGAGCATTGATTCCTCAATGACGATCAGAGACAATTTTGGAAAACTTTTTATACTCAATGATTAGGAGAATTCTTTTTTAGAAACGGACTTTCCCCTCAATGACTCCTTAATTTCGTTGATTGAAAAAAAGACCCTTCAAAAAAACTTTTTTCCGTCCATTCTCATACTCCCATGGTAGCAATCGGAGGATGAAAAGATAGTTTGGTCAGTGTAGAACTCATAAAAAAACTCAATATCCCTTTTTATACCTCCACTTTCGGTAAAGACTATTATCTGCACAAAGTGGTCGGCGATAAGATATGAGCGCCAAGATTGCTGATGATAAGGGCTATCGACCCCAAAATCTTTGATATGAACCAACAATGATACTACAACGGACATGTGCCCATCAGTGGTATAATCGCTTTTGTCCTCATGACTGCTGCCTATCTCTATGATTACAGATATATCATCATGTCCAATGAAAGAAGCGCCAATGAAGGGAATACGATTATGGATTGAATCGAGATCAATCATCAACGATCAAAAAGTTATCAGTTTGAGTCTGACTTTTCTCAATATAGTAAAAAATATCTTTCTCCTGATGTGGAATATTTCAGTCTTCTCAGAGGGATGTATGAACTCAAGATAGCTCAGCTTTTTGCTCATTATAAAGCGTATTTTGAGATTTTCAGCAGCTGCAATAATAACTTCAAAATCATAGAAAGCAACAAGACCACTGATCATCGTCGATGTGGAACATGTCCTAAATGCGCTTTTGTATATACAACATTAAGACCTTTCATCAGCGACGAGGAGACGCAGAAAATTTTCGGTCAAGAATTGTATGAAAATAAAGGTCTTACAAGCACTTTTAAAGAACTTCTCGGTATCGAAGGCATCAAGCCTTTTGAATGTGTATGAACGAACGAAGAGGTGACGTACGCGATGTACCTTCAGTATGAAAAAATCAAGAATACTCCTCAGATTCCTCCGATATTGGAACTCTTCAAAACCGAGGTACTTCCTAAATTATCTCCGATAGATATCCACAATCTTGAAAAAAAACTCTTTGCGGTCTCTACCGATGAAACAAATATCCCTGGAATATTCACAAAAATTTTGCCTGCATAATACTTTAGCACATATTAAATATCATTTACAAACACTGTCAACCTGATTTGGTTTCTATGACAGTGTTTTTTTGATTATTCCCCTACTGGGGGTATACTTATTATGTTTCATCGCTTTAACGCTTACATCTGTACAAATGACCAAATCAACTACCTCTAATAATCGCAAGACACCTGGACTCAAAAAACTTTTTCTTGGAATGTTTTTCGTTCTTGGAATCCTTGTAGCCAGCTTCAAATTGCTGTATGCTGATACTATCCCCTTTGAGAATACGCTCCCAAGTATGTTTTCTTGGCTGAATTCAGGATATTATTCCAATACCCATTTTGAATTTGGTGGAAATAATTTTGTAGGTATCATCTTTTGGCAGAGCAATCAAACGCTAGGCACACCTGAAACTATTACCATCAATTCTTGAGCGCAAGCCATCCAATGTACTGAACGCTTGAGAGGAATTTATTACAATAATCAGAGAGGGCGAAGAATCTGGCCTTTGGATACAGGTAATCTCGCTATCCTGAGCTGACAAGGATCAGGATATGAAACGATGACTATGAATAATGGATTTTTTACAAATTGTACTCCCTTGAGCGGAGGATATATTCCTCTGACCAACGAAATATACGGGCAGATAGACCATCATCTTAGCGGTCAAGACTTCCGTATGATTGCATGAATAAACTATGATTTTACAGGGAATACGTTTAGCGGACTCAACTTCGGCCATACCTTAAAAACTATCATTTGAGGAGTTCATACTGGATTTATCTTTGATACCAATTGAGGTATCGCTTCAATCGATATGAATGTGCCATGGTGCCAAAGTTTTGTCTCTTCACCCTCTACTTTACCGATCATTATTCCACAAGGAACTGGTGGTATGACCTTTATCTGTTACGGACAAAGCTCAAGCGGATATATCTTAAATCTTTTTCTTTCTGGCTGAACTTCATCGATTTTCACTGATATCCAGTATACTAATGCAAGCTCATATATGCGATTGACTTGAGCAGGACTCGCTACAGGAGACTATATTGCAACGTGTACTGTGGTATGATCTTCCGGTCCTGGTCCTCAATGTGGGAACAATATCCCGTTCCATGTAGGATTGACTTGAACAACAACTACATGTAATCCAAATTTTCAATGAGAAATCGCTTTTGTAGCACAAACTGGAAATAGTATTATCAGTCAATCCCTTGGAACATATTATACTAACAAGACAGGAATCATACTTCAATTAGCTGCTACCCAACCTACGCACTTTATCGTCTCTGGAGACTTTATCGAAAATCCTCGATCTGGTAATTATTTAGGTAATTCTATCTTCAACTATATTGTCGCTCCTATTACCCTTACAACTACTAATTGATGGAATTATTTCGCAAACACTTATGATACAGGATCATGTAGCTATAGTGATGCTCCTAAGAGAATATATGTTGATACTGTTCCTCCTACAACACCGTATATTTATGCTCCAGTAAATAACTCTAATCTCTGTGCATCACTTCCCCTCACATTAAACCGAAGTTGATCTACAGATACAGGTGCAGGACTTTCTCATTATAGATATGAAATATACACTAACAATGGAATGACTACAGGACTTGTTCTTAGCTGAGTATTAAGCGCATCATCAACCACTGCTTCAATCAATGTATCTCCACTTCCCTTAGGAATATATTATGCAAGAATGGTTGCTATAGATATTGTAGGCAACACCTCAAATTCGAACACTACTAGCATCAATCTCAGCACACAATATTGTGCTGCAGGTACGGGAGTCCTCATCGTCACTCCTGTCATCCGATTGAGAAATCTAGATCTCAATAAAGTATATCAATCAGATCCTATCCTGATTCTTGGACTTACAGGACCTACTTTGGTAAGCATTTCTAAATGAATGCTCTTTATCAACAATACCACTGGCGGAAATTGAACTACAGGAATGTTAACTTCTGCTGATACTGCATATATAGAACTGGTATCAAGCAACCAATATGCCACGACAGTAACTTCTACTATAAATGTTCTCGGACTTACAGGCACCTTCTCTCTCACTACGAAGCAAAATTCATGCAGCCTTACTCCTTCAGAAAAACTAGCTATACAAAATATCTATGCTCAACTCAAAGTCCAATATAACAACGATCTTTCAAAACTCTCTGATTTCTTGAATACTTTCCAAAGCATGGTACAAGATGAATCAGCACTCAGCAATAGTTGTAATTTACAATATCTCCTTTCATTGATACAAGCTGATTTTGGAGCTGGTGGTATCGATACTAGCAATCATATCGCTCCCAACTGTAAAGTATACAGCATAGGATATGATGTTCTCCAAAGAGCATATTATGCTCCTGAAATGGCAAATAGATATTATTTTGTCAACCGTGAATCGCTTATCAGACACATTGATTACTACAATCCAGGAAATTGTCATATCAATATCTATACTACTAATTACCGATCATCAGACACTACAGATCCTACGAAACATACCGCACCTAACGGAAAAATCTATCACTTCCAACAACAATACTGATGATTTACAGCAGTCGAATTCTCTACACCGAAATATTTTGATTCATTGGATAGCATCATCAGATACGTAGATCTTAAGAACCCTCCAAAAGATATCTGGCAACATACGGTAGATACCAGGTTTATCTCTATCACCTATGCTGCACCTAATGGAAAAGAATATAAGATCTATAAAACAGATAGATGATATATGTCCTATAAATTGATGCGTGTAAAATATTTTGATTCGCTTACAGCAATAAAATCATATATCAATCAAAACAATCCAAGCAAATACTAATCGCTACAGAATTTAGAATTTAAAATCATTCTATGATGAAATCACCATTCTATCACTTACAACATCCTGAGGAACTCTTTGAACATTTTCATAATAAAGTTCATCATGCTTTTGTAGTTTTTGGGTTTGCTATCATAGGGATGCTACGAGGCGCATCAAATATATTTATGCAGACGTCCGCTAGCTGGCAACGAGGCGGATTCCTTAATCAAGATTTTTGGGGACAAAATCCGACTAACGCAAATATGATGTATGCATTGTTTGGTAATGGGTTTCCAGGTTCAACGGCATACACAAGACTATGGGATTCTAGCTGTGTACCTACTAATCTGAAATATCTCACTTGAGTAGCCGGCTGATCATTGTCGGGGAACACTATATATATAGTAAGCTGATGAACGTATACGCTTACAAGTCCTCTGACTATTGCGGGCAATTGTACTGCTTTTCTAGGGATGGGCAATGTAACCATCAAACCCAATGGCGTAGATAGCTTGATCATTTCTGGTAAAAATAATATCATCATAGATAATATAAAATTCAACGGACAAAATACTTTGACGGGAATTGCTATTTCTAATAGCACAAATATAACGATCAACAATATTGATGCTTATAAATATGATCCATATGCGATTACTCTTTTAAATACCGTAAATGCTACCCTTTCAAATTCCCATTTCTATACTAACAATACTGCTTTGTTTATGGGTACATCTACTTGAATAACGGTAAATAATAGTTCATTCTACAACAATACCTGATGAACGATGGTTTTATTTTGATGAAATACTGCAATCAACAACAGCCAATTTTTTAACAATATTAATGGGATAGTATATCTGCGAACGAATAATTGAGTCATAAATAATTCTGATATCTATAATAATGATTATTGAGTTGCATGTAATTGAAGCACTGCACTATTAAATAATACTACTCTCTACAATAATACAACATGAATTATCATACAAAATTTATTTTCTTCGATATCCAATATAACATGATATTGAACCATTAAATTATTTGCAAATGGAACAGATATGTATGTTGGTGGTGGTTCATCATTCTGATTGTGAGCAGGTAATTCTCCTATTGGATCGCGATCTGACGGAACATTGGATACCTGAAGTATGTCCATGAGTTATGATCAAGTCACTAACCCGCAAAATGGCAGTGGTCAATGGCTATTGAGTTGAACCAACCTGAGTCTATTGAGATTACAAAGAACTTTTGATCCGCTCAAGAGACCGATTAGATATATCTTTTGATGAAATATCTTAAAACAAATCACTCCCGTATGGTACAATACCAGCAATATGAATACTCTAGAAGAATATGGATCTAATGGATCTGATTACCTCTCTCCAAGATATATCACTGAACCGGATTCTACATTACCTACTGATCAACAGTCATTAGTGAATCAATATTTTTGATCAGGTCCAACGTTTACACAAAACCGACAAACTAATGGATGCTCATTGTCTGCATTCCAAGTGGTATATCTCAATCCTGGAAATTTCAGTGTTTCTACCAATACATTCCAAGATCATACGATTTATATCCTCACAGGCGGAGAATATAGGGCTGCTATCCCTTCAGGAAATGGATTTATCTTCAATGGAAATTGTATCGCGCTTCTAGGAAACAAGGATACGAGATTCACCAAATCAGGGGGCTGAGTGACTAATCTTTTTTATGCGAATAACAAACGCAATCTCATCATGGACGGCATCAAGATTGATGGTTTATATTATGACGTGAATCTCTATTCTAATGCTACAAACGCAGGTATAAATTTTGATGGAACCACCAACAACACTACTCTGAATAATGTTCAGATATACAACAATACCCAGTATGGAATATTGCTTGGTCTTGGTTCACATCATACTACAGTAATAAATACACAACTTTTCAATAACGGAATAGCGGGTATCTATCTCTATTATGCATCTAACTATAACGTCATCAACAATACTCAAGCATACAACAATGGAATATACGGAATCCGGTTCGCTAACGGTTCTAGCAAGAATACAATGAACAACTTCCAAGCTTATAACAATGATATCGGAGTCTTTGGAGATCTCACTACGCAAGAAAATGTCATCAATAGAGCTGCTATCTACAACAATACCGATGCCGGACTTTATTTCAAAAACGCATCAGGCAATATCCTCAACGATGTAAGGCTGTATAACAATACTGTAGGGATCAGAACACTCTATAGTTCTGCAGGCAATAAATATTATGGTGATCTTAAGCTCTTTGACAACGGAGTAGATTTTGATTGAACTACAGCTAATGACTCTGCACTCTCTCCGGGTAGCGCTGGACTCTTTGCTTACGCTGGCACGCTCTCTACAGGTAGCAATATGATGTGATGCGCATACGTAACTAATCCTAGTCTCTCGGGGACATCAGTTTCTTTGTTGAGCGGTAATTGTGACAATCTCGGATATATTCCAGCATTCGCTTCGATAAACAATACATATGTAAATTATATGTTTGGTCTGAGTATGTATAAACAAAAGATTCCTGTCAGATATAATAGCAGTGATGTGCTTGTACAGATTCCATCACAATATGATCCAGCAAAATATATTGCAGAGATTTTCCCTATCTGGGATGATGCACCTGAAAATGTAAACTTCGGATGAAGCGGTTCAGCACAAACAAATATCTGGTATACTACGCCTGTATATACTGCTGCTGTGATCAACACTCTAGTATCTGTAAATCTCAGTTTCACTCCTAATGTCTCAGGATACCTCATCATCAGTGGCCACACTCTAGGGCTTACAGGACAAGTTAACAATGGTGATCCGATACAGATAGCATTACTCACCCCAGCAGGATACAATCAAACAGTAACAGGAACAATCATCATATGAAGCGTCACTTCATCATTTACAGTAACCACAAGAGGGTTTGATCAGCTCCCGGACACTGGATCATTTGCGTTCACTAATTTTACAAGCTTACCTCTCAATACTTTTACAGGAAGTACAACTACGATAAGTGGCATAGAAACTGGTGTATTAGCTTCTCTCTCTTTCGATCCGATCACTACTTCTGGACGATTGGAAATCTATTCATGAACAACATTGATTGCAGCAGGAACAACAGGATTATTACTTCATAACGGCAATCAAGTAAAAGCGGTTGCTCAAAGCAGCTCTTGATTTGCACAAACAACGACATGATATATCACTATCGGTTTAGGAACAGGCATGTTTACTCTCATGACTAAATGAGCTGATAGCACGCCTCCTACGTTGCCTGTACTTACGTATCCGCTCAGCGGAGAACAGATGTTTTTTGTAACCTTTGAATGGACTGCAAGTACGGATACAGGATCAGGCATTGATGGCTATGCATACCAAATAGCTAATGATGCTAGCTTCATAGATATCGTAAATACTGGATTCATCTCGACTACATGAACCATGGGATCACCTAATCTTAATTTCACTACGATGAATAATAAATATTATCTCAGAATGGAAGCTAAAGATAGGGATGGAAACTTCTCTCCTCGAAGCAATTTTTGATCTTTCAGAGCTATAGGGCTTAGCACTCGATATTTTACTGGTATAAACAACGCTAATCTCTGAACATATTATGATTCTCCTCAGATATCACTTGACGGCATCAAACCAGGTATTTCCGTTTGGGCTACCCTTAATGGAAATTGAATCTTATATAAAAATGGAATAGCTGCAGGTACTGGTGTTTTTGTACAAGATAGCGATACTCTCTCTATCAATGCAAGATCAAGCAATATTTCTAATAAAACTATTTCATCGGTTCTTAGTATAGCCAATAGACAATTAGAATTTGATGTAACTACCCAATGACAATCAAGCAATTGATGTACGCTCTCCGATACTGATAAGGCTACAATCCAAACTATATTTGATAGTTTAACACAAAACTACTCTGGAGATCAAAATAATTATACTACTTTTTTGCTTACTATGCAAAGTATGCTTGCTGACCAGATAGACTTCACTAATAATTGTAATCTTCAATATCTCCAAAATCTTCTCGGCGGACAAATAATCTCTGGTAGCGGAAGCATAGATACCGGCGATCATATCGCTCCCAACTGCAAGGATTATCCTGTGAGTTATGATACTACGAAAGCTGGATATACTTCGCCTATATTTAAAGTAACTACATATTTCACCAATCGTGATTCCTTATCAAGATATATCGATAGCAAAAATCCTGGAGACTGTCATATCAATACCTACATTACCCCATCATGGATATTTACAAATACGGATTCAAGCAAACACATCGCTCCGAACTGAAAAATCTATACTATCATCAACTATTCACAAGGATATACTGCAAGCGAATTTTTAGCTCCTAGATATTTTAGTACCATATCTGCATTACGTAGCTTTATCGACAGTAAGAATCCTCCGCAAGAGATCCGAAGTCATACCGTAGATACGACCTTCACTCCGCAAAGCTATATCGCACCCAACGGCAAAGCGTATACCATCTACAAAACTGATAGATGATATATGTCTTACAAATTGCTTAAAGTGAGATACTTCCCTACTTTAGCGGATATCCAAACTTTCATCACTACAAATAATAAAAAATAATTTTTGAATATACTTCACAGAAAACACGTCATACGGCGTGTTTTTTTCATCATACTCTCCATTGATTTACGTCGTCTATTTTTTATAAACATCACACTTTAATAAAATGTAAAGTCAACAAAAAAATTAAACCCTAAAAAAATAAAAATCATGGACTACAAAAAATTATCAAGTGAGATCCTTTCGAAAGGATCATTCCTTTGCATAGGATTAGATACTGATCTCACTAAGATTCCAAAACACCTTTTGGATACTGAGGATCCGCAATTTGAATTTAATAAGCAAATCGTGGATGCTACCCACCATTTTGCTATTGCCTACAAACCCAATCTTGCATTCTATGAAGCAGAAGGGGTGAAAGGATGGCAATCATTGGAAAAAACAGTGTGCTATATCAAAGACAACTATCCTGATCTCTTTGTTATCGCTGATGCAAAACGCGGTGATATCGGGAACACATCAAAACTCTATGCAAAAGCTTTTTTTGAAAAACTACCCTTTGATGCTATTACGGTCGCTCCTTATATGGGAGAAGATTCTATCACTCCGTTTTTGGAATATCCGAATAAATGGGTTATCCTGCTGGCGCTTACCTCAAACAAAGGATCTTTGGATTTTCAACACAACGCAAATGCAGATACGGATCAATCACTTCATCAGGAAGTTCTTACCAAATCTAAGAAATGGAGCACCAAGCAAAATATGATGTATGTCGTTGGTGCTACACAAGCCGACAAACTCAGAGAAATCCGTGAAATCGTGCCTGATAATTTTCTTTTGGTTCCTGGTGTCGGAGCACAAGGAGGCAGTCTTGAAGAGGTCGCTAAATATGGTATGAATGATTCATGCGGATTGATAGTCAATTCTTCAAGAGAAATCATTTATGCGAGCAACGATAAAAACTTCGCTGGAGCTGCTGCTAAAATCGCTTTCGAAAAATATCAGCAACCCATGAGACAATATCTTCAAGCCTATGGTTTGCTGTGATGTAACTTTTTTTTACCAAGTATATCGTCCGTTATCTACGGGCGATTTTTTTTATATTCTCCTTCAAAAATATAATCCATATTTTTAATTGAAGAATATATAGTTACCAACACAATAATTCCTTCATTTTCTCTTGGAATTATTTGGTTGGTAACTAAATTGAGACCCAATGAAAATATGAAGTATTGAGTGATTTTCGTGAGGTCGAAATTATCCAGCTAAGCTGGATAAAATTGTAAAAAGGGAGGGTCGCGACCTCCCCTACAAAGGAATAATTTATCTTTGTAATCGTAAGGAACGGTTTGAAACCGTTCCCTACAAAAAAATCAATAATTTAAGGGACGAGAAGATATCTCGTCCTTTTTATTACATTTTTATCCTATATATTATATTTTAGAGTGTAACCCTAATTGCTGCAATTATAACAAAATTTGACAAATAAAAAATTCTGATTATAATATATATATATCATAAATTCTTATTTTTTACTTTTATTTACTCCACCA
>JAHFJL010000013.1:0-7753 GCA_023245855.1 bacterium | reverse complement strand
ACATTCACAAAAACAGACAACACTATGGGTTGTGAATTTTCTGATCATTTGCAGTCATCAAAATGATTGCTTTGTTTGCTGGGCTTTTCTGAGCAATAGCATTTATAGGTAATAATCAGGCATATGCTGCTTATGAAAGTTTTTGTACTGATAATATTTGAATCATAGATATTCCTGTGGCGGAATGTCAAACATTAGTAAATATGTACAATAGTACTAATGGAGCAAATTGGTATAATAATACCAATTGGTGATCTACAACTACTATTTGTGATAATGGTACTAATAATGGTCGGTTTGGCGTTAATTGTAATGCTGGTCATGTAAGTTTTCTTAATTTTGATAATAATAATCTCTCATGAATTTTACCTTCACTCACCGGGATACCTCGTCTTGCATATCTTTATTTAGGGAATAATAAAATAACAAGCATAGCAAACAATGGGTTTGATGGACTCACTTGAGCTATAGAATTTCAGTTAGAATATAATTTATTAACGACTATTCCTAGTTTATCGGGACTTTCTAATCTTACATCTATTCAATTTCAAAGTAATCATCTAACGAGTCTTCCTAGTTTATCCGGGTTCTCTAACCTTTATTATATTGATCTAAGTTATAATCGACTAACAAGTGTTCCTAGTTTAGCTGGACTTTCTACGCTTCAATATCTCTATTTAAATAATAATTCATTGACAAGTCTCCCTAGTTTAGCTGGGCTTTCTACGTTGCAATATCTCTATTTAAATAATAATTCTTTGACGAGTCTCCCTAGTTTAGCTGACTTATCTGGACTTCTAACACTTTATGTACATCAAAATCAATTAACAAGTCTTCCTAGTTTAGCGGGGCTTTCTAATCTGCAATACCTACTTGCGAATAATAATAAGATAGCCACACTTCCTGAAAATCTTGCATCGGTAACGACCTTACTCGATGTTTGATTATGATGATGATTAAATCTTAATACCAATAAAATATGTACAGGAACTATGAGTCCTGGTCTTATTACCTTTGTAAATAGCAAATCATATTATGATTGGCAAGCTGCACAAAATACAAGTCTTTGTAATCTCACTCGAACAGGTGATTTCTCTGTAAATAACCATTCTGCTTCAACAACTACAGGCGTAGTTACACTTAGTATAACTGTTTCATGAACAACTAATATGAGATTCTCTAACACAGGTTCTGATTGACCACGAACTTCTTGGGAAGCTTACTCGCCTACTAAATCATGGATACTTACTCCAGAATACTGAATGAAAACTGTGCGAGCTCAATTTGATACCGATAGCAATACATCTACTGTAGAATGAGCTACTAGTTATAGTATTGAGTATGTAGGTGTAGTTTCAAGATGTACAGGTGCATGATCTGGAAGTGATGTTACACTCTGTATCGAACCTATTGGTTTGGGATACTGTGAATATGGAAATAGCTTAGATCTTGGTATCACTTGATATTCTGCTGCAGGAAGAGATATAACCTCTGCATTTAATACTACCAGCGGTAATGCTGCTTGGTTCTGTAATGATCTTCAAGGTGCTAATCCTCGAACACTCAGCATCCAATCAAGCGATCTGCTCAATGTAAGTACGAACGATCCTGGACAAACTATATCTGCTAGTAATATATATATCAAGAATCCTTCAGCAACAAAAATAGAATGAGTATGTACCGCTAATGCTGGTTCATCATTAAATCAACGAACAAGCATTGATGTCTCTACAATCATTCTCGGTAAATCTAATAGTATAGGAGAAGTATGTAAAGTACAAACATCTAGTTTAGACTTTAAAGTAGCTATACCTGCCTATCAATCATTAGGTCAATATTCTGGTACACTTACTATCACTGTTCCGAATCTATAAATTATATATAATATAACTTGTAATCTAAATAATATAATATGAGTATTATATGATATAAAGGAACGGTATAAAACCGTTCCCTACAAAAAAAAATTATAAAAAGGGAGGGTCGCGACCCTCCCCTACAAATGAATAATTTATATTTTTTATGCTTCATTGTTGATAATTTTGTGCATGATACCGTTGATAAGTTTGGGAGCACCTTCATCCGAATATCTCTTGGCAAGCTCTATCATCTCATTGAGCAATACCTCTTTTGGCGTATCGAGCTCTTTCCATTCTATATATCCCAAAAGAAAAATAGCCTGATCTAAAGGGTCCATCTGATCGTACTTAAAAGTCTGGACGTATGTATTAACCTGATCTTCTATTGTTTTGATATATTTATCAAAATTTCAACCCACCTTATTGATGTAATCAAAGTCGATATCCTCTATCGCCCACTGGTCAAAAAAACAATCAACAAAATCTTTGAAATCTTCTGGCGCATAGAATGCCAGATATTTCTGCATTTTTTCTATAAATTTATTTTTCTCTTCGTCGTACATCCCTTTATCGGTCTTGAAGATATAATCGATAAATAATGATTCCGTGATCATCGTATCCTGTTTTATCAGATTAACAAAAAAACAATGCTGATACAAATAGGAAAGTACTATTTTTCTCGCATTGATCCTTGCCTTTACGTTCATGTGCTGTGCAATGAGAAACTAAAGATCCACTTCTGTTAATCGAAATTTTTAAACTTTATGCTTTATATTATGCATCAACCACTTTGTCTTTACTCTTGCTCTTGATAGTCACTACTTGTTTGTCTTTGTAATATCCGCATGATGGACATACTCTGTGAGCAAGTTTTTTTGCTCCGCAATTTTTGCAAGTAGAAATTTGGTAGGTATCTACCATTCTCTTCATATTTAATCCTTCCCATGTCGAATGTCTCTGACGTCCTTTTGATTGGGAAATTTTCTTTTTTGGTCCGATTGTCATAACTTACGATAAAACGATAAAACGACTAAGCGACGAAACGATAAAGCGTTTAAGCGTTTAAACGTTTGGTCGTTTGATCCAATTATTTAATGTCTACGATGGTCTTGAGGTATTTTCTTCCATCAAATCTTCCTATTTTTTTCTTGCTGAATACTACCGTTCCATCAATTTTTGCATGAATAGTGAAATCAGCACCTTCATAGGTATTTTTTCCTCATTCAAATTTAGATCATTTTTGTCTGATAATGATATTACCAGCGACAGCTTTTTGTCCTCCGAAGAGTTTGACTCAGCGATACTTAGGTTTCGAGTCCCTTAGATTTTCTGCCGATCAACCGGCCTTTTTGTGTGCCATTTTAAGATATAACTAACAATTAAAAACGAATAATTAATAATTCTTCGATGTATAATGTGTAACCGTGGAGATTTTTGTAGTGATTTGGCCTTCATTTTCAAGCTTTACTTTGGGAATATGCACTTATTATGTATCAAACCACCAAATCAATATCTTCTACGACGTAGTGGTCTGATATATTATTTTTTTACATATTCACTCCATGGTCTTTTCTGTAGATTTCACCTACGGGCAAGAGTCTTCCGATAATAACATTTGATTTAAGATCAGAAAGCTTATCGATAGATCCTTTGAGTGATGATGATACCATGACTCTGATTGTTTCCTGGAACGATGCCGCAGACAACCATGAATCCGTCTCTTTAGCGATATTCGTCAATCCAAGCGCCAATCTCTTTCCTTTCGCTGCTTTCTTTCCTTCAGCTTCAAGTGCTCTATTTGTCTGAACGAATTCTTCGTATTTAACATAGATACCTGGGATGAAACTACTATTTCCAGAATCTTCGATGAAGACTTTGGAGAACAATTGTTTAACCACCACCTCGATATGTTTATCATTGATATCTTGTCCTTGAGAACCGTACACTTTTTTGACTTCTCTGATGATATATTTTTGCGCTTCCAAATCTCAGACGATGTCTTTGTATTCTTTTACAGACAATGCGCCTGTTGTAAGTATCTCTCACTTGAACACTTCTTCTCCATCCTTCTTGATAGCACTCAATCCCGTCAATGTCTTGGTATATTCTTCTTGGGTACCGAGAACGATATGATCGCTCTTGATCTCCAACACTTTACCGCTTTCTTTGACTTTGAGTTTGCTCTTTGATTTTGATGCGAATATTCATCATTTTTTGAGCTCTTCTCATTTTTTTACGTCTACCTTATATCCTGGTTTAAGAAGATATGTCTTTTTCTGATATTCTGAAACAACGCTTACATACCTGAGTTTATTTGTCTCGTAAAATGATACTTTACCATCAAATGGTGCGATGATAGCAGGCATTTTTGGATCTCTTACTTCAAACAATTGTTTTACCCTATCGATACCTTGTACATTTTCTCATCATTTTGCTACTCATCCTTCATGGAAGGTATTCAACGTCAACTGTGTTGATGGTTCTCCGATAGATTGCGCAGCGATAATACCTACGGGCACTCCTATATCCACTATTCTTCTTGTAGAAAGATCAGTTCCATAACATTTTTGACAGATTCCGCTAATGACATCACAGATAAGTGGTGTCCTTACTTTCACGTCTTCTACTCCTATATCTTGGATAAGCTGCATATTTTCTTTGTCTAAGAGGTCGTCTCTACTGAGGATGATATTCTTTTTCTTATCAAGAATATCTTCAGCAAGCACTCTACCTGCAATCAGATTGAAGAAATTATCGCCTCTGAGTTCTGATTCTTGTTTTGAATATGATACATATTTATCGGTTCCACAATCATTTTCTCTGATGATCACTTCTTGTGATGCATCACAAAGTTTTCTCGTGAGGTATCCTGATTCAGCTGTTCTCAACGCTGTATCTGCTTTACCCTTTCTTCCTGCATGCGCAGAAATGAAATATTCGATAGGTCTCAATCCTTCAACGAATGAATTTTTGATAGGAAGTTCGATAATCTCTCCTTTTGGATTAACTACCAATCCTTTCATACCTGCAATCTGCGTCATATGTGTCTGCGAACCTCTCGCTCATGAATCAACCATAGTATAGAGATCTTGTCCTGGTCCTGTGATAGATTTTAGACTTTCTTCTATCCTCTTTTTTACCTCACTCCAGATCTTAATAATGAACCTATGTTTCTCTTCTTCAGAAAAGAATCCTTTGAAAAAATATTTATAGACTTCATTGGTCTTGAGATCGCCATTTTTGAGTTCTTCTCATTTCTCTTTTGGCACTTTCATATCGAGGATATTTACTGAAGTCGCTCATAACGTAGCATATTTGAATCCAAAATCCTTGATATCATCAGCTACATGCACTGTCGTCTGCATACCGCATTCATCGAAAATCCTACTCAATAATTTTTTGAGATCCTTATTTTTTATCTTCATATTAATGAATCTGATCCTTTCAGGAAGGATTGAATTGAGGATTACTCTCCCTACCATTGTTTGGATAGGTGCGTTGTTCCAATTCAGGATAATCTTATCTTTTACCAAAATTTCGCTATTAGCATAACTCGTCAATACATCTTCTATACTAGAAAATATTCCTGCTACTGGTTTCTTTTGCCATTCTTCTTCTGTAGTGTATTGAGGAGTTCTTGGATCATAAAAATCGGTAAGGTAGTAGACTCAAAGCACCATATCTTGTGAATGGGCGATTGTCGGTTCTCCTGATCCCGGTTTCAAAATATTTTTGTCGGCAGCGATAAGTTCTCTCGCTTCTTTTTGCGCTTCATCAGAAATCGGCAAATGTATCGCCATCTGATCTCCATCGAAATCGGCGTTGAATGAAGGACACACCAACGGATGGATCCTTATCGTCTTTCCCGGCATCAAAATAATCTTGAACGCTTCGATAGAAAGTCTGTGCAATGTAGGCGCACGGTTGAGCAATACCCATTTATCTTTGATCACTTCTTCAAGGAATTTCAATGCCATAGGCGATTCTTCCTTGATGAGTTTTTCAGCTTGTTTAGGCGTATATACGATTTTTTTCTCGATAAGTTTTCCGATGATGAACGGAGTAAACATTTTTACTGCGATATAGATCGGCAATCCGCATTCATCAAGTTTGAGCTCAGGACCAACCGTAATGATCGATCTTCCTGAATAATCAACTCTCTTTCCCAACAAATTCTTTCTGAAGATTCCTTCTTTACCAGAAAGCATATCTGAAAGCGATTTGAATACTTTAATACCTGCTCCGCTCCCTGCTGCACCTGCTTTTTCTCCAACAAGCAAATTGTTGACCGCTTCTTGCAAAAGTCTGATTTCATTTTTCTTCACTACATCAGGCATACCGACTTGGATCATCTTCTTTAATCTGATATTTCTCATCAGTACGCGTCTGTAGAATAAGTTTACATCTGATGATGCGAACTTTCCTCCTTCGAGCTGCACTACTGGTCTCAAATCAGGTGGAATAACCGGTAATTTTCTGATTACCATATTTTCCGGTTTTACTCCAGAAACATGAAGATTGATCAGCAATTTTATCAATGCAACAAGTTTTTTCTTTTGTTCTTCTGATTTAGTCTCTTTGAATATCTGGATAGTCTTTTTGATCTCTTTTTCTACATCGATATTTTGAAGCATTCTCAAAATAGACTCTGGACCTGATAAAAATACAATCAGATGAGAAAATCTTGCAAAAATATTTCTGAAATCGTTTTCGAAGATAGTTGATCCGACTTCGAGGTCAGCTATAATCGATTTGATTCTGTTGAATTCTTTTTCGAGAGAATCTTTGTTATCGTTGAATAATTTTTCTAATTCTTTGGTTTTTTTCTGGTTCCCTTTTTCCTTCTCTGCTTCGGATTTGTAGAGTTGTTCTAATTCTTTGGTCTTGGCATCAAAATCCACTTTGATAGCTTCCTTGATTTTCTTTTCAAAATCTTTGTCCACTTTTTGGACCATGATATATTTTACGAAACTCAATACCTTATCTATCTCGTTTGCAGAAAGACCGAGCAATTGGTTTACTCATCCTGATGGACTTGCTTTATACCAGGCATGAAGCACGGGCACCGCTAATTCAATATGTCCCATTCTTGATCTTCTTACTCTAGAAGTGGTCACTTCCACTCCACATCTTTCACAAACGATACCTTTATATCTCACTCATTTATATTTTCCGCAACTACATTCGTAATTTTTGACAGGTCAAAAAATCGATTCACAAAATAACCCTCCTTGTTTAGGTTTTCCTGTCCTATAATTGACGGTATCCGGATTATCCACTACTCCATGCGACCATTTTTCTATGTCTTCCATAGAAGCGAGTCTCACGATCAATCCTTCAAATTTTGTTTTGTTCATACTAATATCCTTAGTAAGAAAATAAATGGCTCAACTTAACTCATTATGAATGATAAATGATGAATTATGAATGATAGATTATAGATTTTTTTTATTAATTTATCATCTCCCATCTCTCATTATTTATTTAATCTCTCATCTATCATCTCTCATTTATTATTGTCATTATTGTTATTCCAATTCTCCGAAATCTTCCATTTCTTGGATCACATTATCGATGATCTCCTCTTTTTCCTGTCCTGCAGTAAGATCTTCTTCGCCTGTAGCTACTTCATCTTCTCCACCAATAGAGCTCTTCATCACTCCAGAAAGTCAAAGACTGATTATTTTCTTTGTCCTATCGTCTTGAACGAGTTCAAGTTCTTCGATTGACAATGGTTCTATGTTTTGGCAGAGACCTTTGAATAGGTAGGTCAACAAGTTGAATGATTCAGGTAGTCCTCCAATCTTTGGTTTCTGTCCTTTGATGATAGATTCATATAATTTATTTCTTCCTATAACGTCATCTGATTTGACCGTCAACATCTCTTGCAATGT
>JAHFJL010000012.1:14022-24912 GCA_023245855.1 bacterium | reverse complement strand
CTATACTCTTTTTTTCATCATCTGATTGCTGCGAAATCACAAGCATTTTCTTTTTTTTTCCATCAAGCAAAAGATATCAGGCAGCCTGAAGCAATCCTGTATAAAAATGCGGTCATTGAGGGACTATCGCTACTGCGTACGGTTTTTTTGGTGGTTTGAGTGTAGGTATCAGCTCTGATGCTCACACGACATACCCCATCACCTGTTCAGCTATTATCTCTGGACTAATCATACTTAATGATAAATGAGGAATGATAAATGATAGATTATTTTTTTAGAGATTCTCATGTTGTTTTAGTGATTTTAGTCAAAATATTTATTATACTTTCTATATCGTTCACGTAATGTTCTATATTGCCTTTATAAAGATCTGTTTCTTGAAGCAATCTTAATCGATATTTCGTTTCTCTGGATTCTTTTAATGCGATAAAAATCTTGGCCAAGAAATCTTTTTTGCTTTGACCAGCAATAGCTTCTTCTATATTAGCTCAAATGCTCGTTCATTATCTCAAAATTTGTTTAGCTATAACAAATTCGTTCTGTTCTCTTAGTTTTTTATATAATTTGATAATCTCTATAGAAAATTGGAAACTTTTTGTCTGGATTATATTTTCTTTCATAGCTTTTTTCTCACTAAATAAAGCCAATTTATCATTTATCATCTCTAATTTATCATCTCTAATCTATCATTATTTTTTAATGAGGGATTTTTTTATCTGAATTACAAATCTATCTGCTAATCTATCACGTTTTTGTCGTTCTTCCACGCCCATAAATACTACCGACACCACTTCAATAAAATAGCATCTGAATATTTCGTTGATATTATCTTTTATCATATCTATCTGGGGTTTTTCGCAGTTCTTATATACGATTACAAGATCCATTTCGAGATCTACATTAAATTTCTTTCCAAAATAATACTGATCGATCATCACTTCATACGTCGTAAAAAGTCAGACAAGATCACTCTTTAGTCAGAAATAAAATATATTTTTTATATTATCATAGAATTCCGGTTTGATGGAAATAGCTCGTCATTGCCCGTCTTTGTTTACATTGATCACCTGAGCTTCATTGAGCGAGTCTATCTGTTTTTTGATTGCAGGGAAAGTCCGTTCGATTTCGCTTTCGAGCGCTCTCATAGAGATCCCTTGCCTCTTGAATAAGAGATATTTGAGGATATCGACTTTTGTCTTACTACCGAATAACTTCTCTAGATTCATACAGAAAAAGAAGACCAGATAAAGCGATCTTCTTTGATATAGGGATTTGCCTAAAGATTACAAGATTAAGGGAAATTTGCATTTTTTAAAATTCCAGATATAATTACTGCACAGTTTACATTTTATTTGTAAAACATGTACGAACATATTAAAAAGTTTTTTACGCATATGATAGCCAATCAATTGGTACTATTTCTCCTTATGGTCATAACAATCATAGTAATTATAGGTACACTCTGTTTTTATTATCTAGAGGAATGGACACTTTTCAACTCATTCTATTTTACTACCGTAACGATGTCGACCATTGGATATGGTGATATGGCGCCTGTTACTTATTGAGGGAAAATCACTGCAATCATTTATGGATTTATGTGAGCTCCTTTGTTTATAGGACTTACCTGATTACTTTTCCAATCTAGATTACATAAATTAGTAAAAGGCAGTATCCATGCCTATCATAAAGAAATCAAAGAAGCAGAAAAATTAGCGCTTGATGCAGAAAAAGCGATCAAGAAACAGAATAAAAAAATAAGAGTGATTGAAGAAGAGGTAGAAGCAGAAAACATGTAATACTAATTCTTCATTTTAGAAGCGATATATGCTAACGCTAGCGCATCTGCAGCATCGTTAAATTCAGGAAATTCCTTAAGATTATATATTTTCATAATGCAATTTTGTACTAATTTCTTCTCCGCTTTGCCGTTGCCGGTGATGAATTTTTTGAGTTCAATAGGTGTGAATTCTTTGATTGCAATATTGTACTGCATGCATAACGTAATGAGTATTGCTCTGATACCGTAGACAAACTCTGCATTATTCTGATTGAATTTTGTGAAAAAAAGTTTTTCCATGCACATAGTTTTTATTGCATATTTTTTGAGTAATGTAGTGAAATATTTCTGGATTTCCATCATCCTCTCAAACTGATCCATTCTGGTCGGAGATTTTTTTTCTAACAACAAAATCCCTGAATCCACGATACTTAAATCAGCTTTAATCAATGCATATCATAGCTTTCTCACACCTGGATCTATTCAAAGGATCATAATATATAATGAATTAAGAATTAAGAATTAATATATATCGTCAGTGATTCATGAAAGGATCTCATATCATGTCTCCGTAATCAGTATCGTATATTCTCGTTGTGCTCAAAGGTCTCATTTTTTGCAATAGAGATTCCAATCGTTTTTGGGTTTGCTTACGAAATCCGTTGATGTGACCGCTGTAATCGGTTCAAACGCCAAAACCATCCCAGGTTGAAAAAATATTTTTTTCATATCAGGATTGGGAGTGTTGTAGATATGTGGACTTTCATGCACTTTATTTCCTACACCATGTCAGGTAAGTTTTGACAATACCGAGAATCCTGCATTGGTAACGATGGCATATACGCTATGTGAATATTCAAAAATCGCTTTGCCTGGTCAAATATGTTTGATAGATTCATCAAGTCATTTTTTGGTGGCTTTCACTAATGCATATGCTAACGGATTAGCTGCTTCTCATCATATAATCAAGCTAATAGCAGAATCCGTGATCCCTCATTTATAATTGATGCCGCAATCGATTTTGAGGAGATCTCAGTTTTTGAGCGTATAATCATCAGGAATTCCATGTACGACACAATCATTTACCGACAAGCACAAATTTGCAGGGAATCATTCATAGCCTTTGAATGCACCTTTGAGATTATTGGTCTTGATATACTGTTCAGCGACAAACTCCAGCTCGATAAGTTTTATCCCCGCTTTTGTTTTGCTCGCCAAAAGACGCAAAAGCTCGTTGAGATATGTTCCAGATTTTCTGATATTTTCAATCTGTTTTTTGTCTTTTATCATTATTCCCTTTTGCATTTTCGCAAAAAATTAGTATAAGTAAATCGCAATTTTTATACTTAATCAGCCAACAATAGCAATGAAAAATATCGAAGTCGAAGTAAGATCTTTTGTGGACGAACAGAAATATCATGAACTCATATCATTTTTTCATGAACATGCGAAATTCATCAAAGACGATACTCAAGTGACCTATTATTTCGGAGGAGACCAGGATTTGAGGATTCAGAAAAACGATTTCTTTTCCAAAATCTGGATGAAAAAATGACAGCTCCATGACGATCATAGAGAAGAAATTGAAATTAAATGTGAGCTAAACGATTTCGAAAAATTAGAACAATTATTTTTGAGTCTGTGATATGATATTGAAATTAAGTGGTTTAGAAAACGTCTGCAATTCGATTGGAATGGTATCGATGTAAGTATCGATTCTACCAACTGATACGGATATATCATTGAGCTAGAGATTCTCTCTACCCAAGAGGATACATTAAAAAATCTGACTCTCCTCAACGAAAAATTTTCCGAACTCGGAATAGCTATGACTCCCAAGGAGGAATTTAAAACGAAATATGAATTTTATAAACAGAATCGGAAAACTTTGGTGTAATTATTTATGCCCTGTGGATCCATATCCAGCTTCTCCTCTCTGACTTTCAGGAAGTGTGTCCGTCTCTTGCCACTCGACATAGTGGCATTTTTCTATAATAAATTGAGCGATTTTGTCTCATTCATTTACAGCGAAATCTTCTGTTCAGAAATTAATGAGTATCACTCAAATATCACCTCTATATCCAGAATCAATAACTCCCGCAAGCACATCTATTCCATGTTTGTATGCTAATCATGAACGTGGCGCAACCCTTCCATAATATCCATGAGGTATCGCAGTTGCTATATTTGTCTTGAATAATTTTCTCTCTCCTGGTTTGAGTATATGATTTTCTACGGTAAACAAATCATATCATGCATCTGAAAATGTAGCTTGAGCAGGCACTTTCCCTTTCTCTGAAAGTTTCTGGAATGGAATAGTAATTTCTGACATTTGTTTATATCAAAAAAAGATAAAGCAGATAATATCTCTACTCTTATATAAGCAATTATTTTTTTCAACTCCTAAACAGGTATTTTATCTCGTCCAGAAACTTTAATGATATTTTGATGCATACCATTCTGATATTGAGCGTTCCATGGTTTATCAAGCAGATAGACTTTGATTCAATTGTCCGCTAATTCCTGTGCATAATGCATATCATCCTCTACCATAATTGTCGCTCAAAATTCTTTGCATATGTCTCATTTTGTTTTCTCAGTGATTTTAGATGAAGAAAGATCCGCATATGCATTAAGAAAAATTACCTCAGAAATAAGTCCTGGATAATGATTTTCTAATCCTTTATAGGTCCATGATTTTTGGATGGCTGATCTTCCAGTGATAGAGATTAATCCTTTTCCTTGAGCTTTTAATTTTTCCAATTTCTCTTTTGCTCACTTTACGGGTTTGATATCATGCACTTTTTTTGAGGTTTGGAATGTGTCCCAAATTTGTATGTTAGAAGGGATATCAAGTCCGAGTCTTTGTATCTTGTGAAGATGATAATCTGTAATATCGTTTCTTGTAACAGAAATATTATTTATCTGATTATTATGAAAGTCCAGCAGACTATTCATGGTTTCAAACAACACCTCATCGAGATCTATTCATCGTGTTTCTTTCATTCTGGTTTATTATCAATAAAATTAAATATTCTTATATTTATATATGTTTTTTTGTCAATAAATTTCTGAAACACAATTTCGACCTCATGAAAATATCTCGATTCCTCGATTTTTCATTGGGTCTCAAATAAAAAAAACTCTTCGGGAAACCGGAGAGCAAAATTTTTATCATACAAGATTCAATCCTCATCAAGATCGAGAAAGACTCTCGTATCTTTTGAATAATCCACTATAGCTGTTTTTTGGAGTAAACTATCCAAAATGGGCTTCAGAATTTCTAATTCATTCAGAGCATCTTCATCAGGCGCTAGTGGAAAGGAAGGTATACTATAAGCTATTTTGAGCAGATGACCACTCGTATCGCTGAGTTCTACATACGTACACCAAATTGAACTTGATGAACTTCCTTTTTCGTACTCGTTTGATTCTATGAATGCTGTCAAAAAAATTGAGGAATCAATGTTAAACATCACTTCCATATTTTTAATACCAACATGTTCATATACCTCATCTACTTTACAATAAATAACCTCAGCATCTTTAAAAAGAGTAGCGAGATATTCTTCTTGCACTACGTGCATAGGTGGTGTATCAGTCATATTTTGGGCATATATGCCCATGCCAAGACTAAGGCAAATGATAGTGAATAAATTTTTCATATAGGTTTTTTGTTTTTGTTTATATTAAATATACATATATTATTATAAAAGTCAATACTTCCTATATAAGGAGATTATTATTTCGAAATAGCCCAATCTTGGATAAATTGATCAGAAAATGTTTTGATAATTCAAGTATCTATCAGGATAATTCAGATCTCCCTATTTTTGTCCAATGATGTAGCAGATAAGTTCATACTTCCCAACAATAATGTCTTGTGATCAATAAGGATCATCTTGGTATGATTATATAATTTTTTGAATTTTCTTGCGTATACAGAGCCAAAAACGCTGATAAGCTTATCATTATCACTGGTGTCAGCAACCAGCATCTTAAGTTCAGGTAAAGATTTTTTTGTCTTTAAAATAGTTCGCAAAACATCGTCTGTGATATATTGCGTCTGGATGATAATGGATGTTTTCGCTGATTTCAAAAGCTGTTCGATCACTCCCCTGCAATTGATATTACAGATCACAAGATTTGGATGAATATCTTTCATGAGGATTCTTTCGCCATTTCGATCTTTGGTGAAAATAGTGTGCAAACTCGCTCGGATTCAGGTATCAAAGCTTTGAAAAAAATGTTCGCGATTGGAAGCGAATGAACTTTGCGTCAGATTCGCAGTCTGAATGATCCATCCGCTATCGATGAGATTGACCTTGGCATGTACGTATTCCGTTCCCATCTGTTTGTCTGATTTGAGCTGAATATTTTTGTTTCAACTATAATACTGATTCAATACTTTGAGCGTATTTTTAAATTGTTGAAATTTTTTGTCTTCGACGATAATCCTTATATTCACGCCTTTTTCCGCTAATTGTCTAAGTAAGATTTTGAAATCTTTCTGCGTGAAATCATAGGTCCGGAGATCCAAATCCTTTTGCGTTCCAGCAAAACTTTGGAGTTCTCTAGCTAAACTTCCCTCTGGCGAACGAAAAAACGCGCCACTGATATTTTGGAGAGCATTGAGCTGTGCACTAATGGCTTTGGGACTTACATATTGCACTCCTCATGTTCCGACTTGGATTTTTACATCGCCAAGACTTGCTCCAACTATAAGAATTCCTATAATTACTCCCCATCGTACATGTTTCTTCATTTATTTTTTGACAAATAAAGAATTTTGTATATAGTAATTATACTAAAAAGATTTAATTTTTCAACCATTCTTGGATGGATCACACCTATACTCCAAATACACCTATCGCTTGAAAATCAACGCATAACGAGAAAAGAATCAGTACATTAGAATCTTTGAAATTTTTTCTCCAAACAAAATCTATCCAACTCGCATTACTAACTGCATTAGGAGGTTCATGAGGACTTGCTGCTCATAACATATCCACAAATAATGAAAAGAACGAACAATCAATAGAAAAAGAATCTTATCCATTTCCCAGACATCATCTCGATTTTTGGGATAATGATACGACATTTTTTGATAAAAATCTTCAACCAAAAAAAGAGACTCTCGCTCCTGGAGTAGAGATTGTCCGTGATGCACGAATGACATTTTATGTGGTCCAAAAAGAGGATTTCAAAGAAACCAAAGATACCACCTATACTTCCAAAACGGTCAAATCCAAACATTGAAAAAAATCTGCAAGAACAATCGTTAAAATACCGCATATCACAATACACAAGGAATGAGATTTTGATGGTATCCGCTCAAAACTCGGTACATTACAAGAATTTTCTTATCTCTGTGAAGATGAGTATAATCATAAACTCAAATCATTTAATATCCCAAAAGAATATCTACAACCTGGCATGCACATCCCTATTCCGCTTGATCACAAGGTGAGAGAAATCTCTCCCCAGGATTTTGGCAATTATTGTTATGAAGCGATTCAAGAGATGAAAAAAGATAGCAATGCATATTCCAAACAATTTAAAGAGTTTCTCTCCTCTATTTCTGAAAAAGATCTGATCACGGATATGGTAGCATTTGCAAGAAGCGAAACCGCATCAGAATGTACGAGATTCATCAAACCGATTGGTGAGGTGGAACTCCATCGCCGAGAACAGTTGTTTCAAGCTTTCTCGTTTTCATATTTCCATATCCTGATGGAAAAAAACAGCAATGGATCGTCAGGGCCAGGACTTACTGCTAGATTAAAACTAGGATTTACTGAAGGACAATGCTATCATCCCAAAAATGCCGCTAAGCTCTTTCTCGCATATCGGATAGAAAAAAATCATGGAAACCTGAAATCTATCTTCCCTATTACGGATAATAATGTAGAAAAAGTGGGTAAAACCTACAATGGCTGATCAGCCTACGCAAAAAAACTCAAACTCAACTATGAGTATGCAGAGAAGCTCATAAAGTGAGAAATTGTATATTACGAAGATACTAATCTGACAAAAAAATGATTCATATATAAAGGACTCAACTCTCAATATGATCATATATACCTCTTTGCGATACCCGATTCAATAAAAAATACCGATACACTCAAACAATTTGTTATTGAAGAATTCAACAAAAATAAATCAAATGACTGCCCTTCCATAGACAAAAAATCTATTGTCACTCAATTATGAAAAGATTTTCCTGAATGCAGCATCACTGATACGGTTTGTGTTCGTGTCCCTCATTTTCCCAATAAATAACTAGTTTTTGATTCCGACTACGAATTCTCCTTTGAGGGGAATTTTTTTTGTGGCAACGAAATTTTTTGCTTCCTCTACTGTTCACGTGAAATGCTGTTCAAACATCTTACTCAATTCTCTCGCGATAGAAATCTGTCCCATAAATTCATTCTGAGATAATTCTTCTAATAATTTTTCAATCCTATGTACTGATTCATATATAAAGACGGGTATCTTTGATTGTAGTATCTCTCTTATCTTGGTCTGTCTCCCTTTCTTCGTCGGCAAAAATCAGAGGTATATAAATTCCGAAGTATCAAATCCTGCAGCTACAACCGCTGGGATAAGTGCGTTTGCCCCTGGTAAAATCGTATAAGGTAGTTTGTGCTGGTTGCAAAGCTGGATGAGAATCTTCCCTGGATCAGAAAGTCCTGGTGTCCCTGCCTCAGAAACCACCCCGACATCATGAGCCGTGATGATATTGATGTAATGGGTCAATTTTCCTTTGTCCGTAAAACTCGTCAATGACAGAAAATCTTTTTCTTTGTACTCGATATCGTACATTCCAAACAATTTTTTGGCTGTTCTCGTATCTTCACAAATCAGATATTTCAACTCTTTGAAAAGTCTTAACGCTCTAAGCGTAATATCCTCTTTGTTTCCTATCGGTGTCGGGATGAAATACAGCATGATTTTATGTTATAATAAAGCCGTTTTTGCGTCATTCCGGCGTTAAGTGTTGGAGCCGGAATCTATATAAAGTAAACTGGATTCCCGCCTTCGCGGGAATGACATAATAAAGTATTGGAATACCCTAGGACTATTAAACTAATCAGCTATAATAATTACTCATTTACTGATTTTAATCAACTTTTCTTTTTTCAACCCTTGTACTATTTCTTTCACGTTTTTTTTCGGGAACTCTTCTTGAACTTTTTCAATTGTTAGTTGTTCGTTGTTAGTTGTTAGTTGTTTTAAAATCCAGCCCCTCACTTGCCTATCTGAGCCTTCAAATTTGGATTGTTTGGAAAGCGATTTAATCTTTGTCTTGCGAGCAGTAAGCAACAAAGCTCATTGATCCATGAGCGCATTGTGCCGGTCGCGCGATTTTCAAGCAGGGATGACTTTGGTTGCAAAAGCTTCCAACTCCTTTGTTGTAATAGTTTCTGGGAGTTTGAACAGGAAAATAAGCACTCTTCTGATATTGGTATCGATAACAGGCACCGATAGATTTCGTGAAAATGCCATGATGGCTGCTGAGGTATAAGGCCCGATTCCTGGTAATTTTTGTAATTGGTTTCTTACCTCAATGAGATCATTTTTTGAATTTTGAATTTTAAATTTTAAATTTTTAATTTGGAGACCTTCATATTCAACTATTTTCTCAGCACATTGTTGCAATCTTAAAACTCTGCTATTAAATCCAAGTCCGGATCGATGTTTGAGTAAATCAGCTTTTGAAACCTTGGCCAAAGATGCATAATTAGGATAATCTTTCATTCGCTGATGAAAATAAGGGATCACTCTATCAACCTGGGTCTGCTGAAGCATCACTTCAGATATATGGATAGCATAGGAATCCTGGGTATCTCTTCGTGGCAATTTTCTGCCATTGCTTGCATATCGGCTTAAAATATTATTTTGGATTGTTTTGATGTTCATATATATTTTTGAGATAAAAGAGCATACCTATAATGAAAATAATGCATACACCGCAATAATAATCCACACGGTAGTTACGATTCGAAATTTGATCAGAAATTTTCATTTTATCGTTTTATGATGAAACGCCTGCATTCAAAGGATTGCACCTACTACTCCGCCACAAGCCATCCACAGCAATAATGTCCTTTCTTGTATTCTTCGTTTCTGTCTTTGTGATTTATATTTATCTATTCATCGGATAATAAAAGTGATTATGTTGATGAGGATAAAATATCGGATCATGGGGTATGCTCGTGTCATGAGAGACAACAAAGGATAAAAGTATTCAGAATGTATGATTTTATTGTAAAGTTTCAATATAATTTTTGAAAAAACCGTCACTCTCCAGCAACGGTTTTTTATTTTTTTTAATTATTTTTTTGAATGATGTTTTTCCTTAACAGGATCGTGGTCTTTTTTCTTGCTGGTCTGGATTACCGTTACTATAAGCCAGATTCCTAGGATAGCTATAATAAATTTAAGAAAAGATGATTTGTTTGCGGTATATAGCTCTTTATAATCATCTCGTCGTCAAAGATTATATACAGCTCACGTCACCGTAATTCCAATAGGAGCTACTTTACGAACCATTATCCCAAATATATCTCAGGTGCCTTTGCTATAATTATCAGGCAAATAAAACGATAGACATCCTTGTATGGTTCCTGTAGCCGTAGTAGGTAGCACTATTTTGAATTTTTTAATTGATTGTTCTTTCCCTGACAATACAAAGGATTTATTATCATCACCTTTTATAAGATGATAGAAAACACTAGTAGATCAATTTTCTCCACAGGTAGTGGTACCATCTTTTTCTACAGTGCCTGAAGTGAATCATACAATAATTTTTGTATTTACATCAGCAGATCTATTTACAAAAATCGTACAAATATCACTTCTCCCTCATGGTTGCATTTTCATATCCAATGTAGTTGTCAACTTATCATTTTCTATTCCATCATTACAAAATCTCAATCAGATATTATTTATATTATTAATGCTTTTTTCATTAATATTTGGAGTAAGTGTAAGTGTATCTCAGCTTCTTTGTTGATTTTCTTGTGCAGCAGCAAAAGAAATAATAGTTAATACACACATACCGAACAATAAAAATATTTTTTTCATTTATTCACATAAAAAATATA
>JAHFJL010000012.1:0-14012 GCA_023245855.1 bacterium | reverse complement strand
AGAACTAGTTTTACAAGAACAAATATCAGAACTAATATGATTATAAGACTGATCCATGAGAATATATATACAGTCCCCGTTTCAACTTGAGATCCTCAATTTTTAATTTTTGGATCCATATTTGAAGTATCAAAGCCAAAAACTGGAGTATTGTTTACATTAGATTTAACCGTAAAAAATCATTTATAGACTGGCATGATTCCAACATTTATTTGTATTTCTCTAGTCTTTCCTGGTTCTACAATAATAGCATTACCTTCAAATGATTTTTCGAATCAAAGGAAATTATGTATATTACCCGTGATAATAATATTTTGTGAAACATTTCCATTGTTTTTTACTAAGTAATTTAGTATTAGATTATTCTCTTCATCTGTTGTCGCTTTGATATGAGAATTTGTTGAATACGCTCATCATACGTTTTTTACTAATTGAACTTCACTTTTTATAGCTTCAGCAGATCCCACAAAAAAATTCAAAAAATTGGTTCTACGAACTACAATACTGAATATTTGACCTGGTTGTCTTGTTGTCGTAGGAGTAGATAAGGTATATGAAATACATCCATTGAGTTCACCACTCATCCCTAAAGGAGCTAATATTTTTTCTTTTACCATAGCAGGCTTGTCTGCACTAACAAGGACACTTCTTTCCCCTGTATTTACAAAATATCTGCTAAATGGATTAGTATAACTACTATCTGTAGTACATGTTTTATTTTTTTGTGAGTCTAAAGTAGTATCAGGGAATGAATATACAACAGTCACCGGAGTTGGTGAACTCGTGATGAAATAGAAACAGACTTCTTTTGCTTTGCCTGGTTGTATGAAATACGTTTTATCAGAGTTAATCACTTCTTTTGCGGTTTTTTCTGCATCCTCACAATATCTAATCTGGACACTTTGCACATCAGCCTTGGTGATATTTGCAAATCAGAAAAATATACTAAACAGTATTACCATGAGCAAAATTTTTTTGTACATCATTTTTGTTTAAAATTTAAAAAATAATCAAATATGTTTTTGTATATAGTATTATACATTGATATTTCAATTAATACACGCATCTTTTAAAAACAATTTTTTAAAATTTATTTAATAATACAACAAAAAACGAAAAAACACTTTTATAAACAATTGACAATTTTGTAATAATTGTTGCAAAAAATCCCCTAAAATTTTATATATCATATATATATGTATCTCTATATAAAATCTGATATACCCTGTATTTAAATGGGTCTTAAAAAAATGGGTCTTAAAAAAAAGTCCCCTAAAATTTGACAAATAAAAAATTCTGATTATAATTAAGACGTTAAGAAAATTTGAAATGTATATGAGAGTTTTCTAACCTCGACATTATACCTTGGGTATAGTTACATCATCACATTGAGTGTTCTTTAACAGATCTATGGTTTGATATGCTGTATTATATAGTCTAGGACTTTTTTGATATCTTTAATAGATATTAGAAATTTTATTTTTTATTATTTTGAAACACATGAAAAACACATTTAAAATTTGAGCTCTTAGTCTAGCTCTTATTGCTTCTATCTTCTTATTGAGCAATACTACTAAAGCAAGTGATGTTACTTTACAAATCACTGGTAATGAAGGATATTGTGTAGTTGGATCTTCTGTTCCTTACGGAGCTACTGGATTCTCTTACTCTGCTTATTCTATACAAACTGGATTTGCAAGTGCAAGTGGTAACACTTGGTTATGTAATGATTCAAATGGAAAAGGTCCATGGACAGTAGATTTGTCATCTACTGCTGTAGCTAATATAACTACTAACGATGCTGGTCATACTATTGCAAACTCTCGTTTACATGTAACAAACGATGCTGCTACTATGGTAGCTGGTGCTTGTACAGCTAATGTTGGAACATCACAAAGTGTTGCACAACCATTGTCAGGTACTGTAGTACTTTTTGGAAAAACTGGTAACACTGGAGACGTTTGTGTAATTGAAACAAACAATGTTAAAATGACTATTGATCTAAATGCTTCTCAAGCTCTTGGACAATACTCAGGTACTCTTACTATTACTGTACCTACATTATAATCAAAATGTTTTTATAAAAAAAAGTAGTCTAGAACACAAAACCCCCGTTTTGTATAGTCCTAGACTATATAATATATCAAAAATGAATGAATAACGATGGATTAAGAATTAATGATTCTTATATTCTTCGTTATTTACTCTATATCCAACCGGACTATAAAATCAACAACAATTTCGTTGATTTTTTTTGGTTTTTAGATACATAATGAATGTGATTTAATTTTTTCACATCATCATTATGAAACAAATAACAAAAAAAATATTATTCTGATTGTTTGGTAGTAGTCTAGTTTTTTCGTTGTTTTTTTGATATCATTTCCCTGTAGAAGCATGAACAGTTACCCTTGCCATCAAATGAGTAGGTATCAGACATGGAACTCCAGACAATATAAATCTTTGAACACTTATCACTTCTACTGGCAATCAAGAGATTAGTGGACAATTCAATGATTACTTTTGGATAGAAGATTTGGAATGATATGTCACGGGTCATTATACTACTATTCAATGTGATGGTGTCCATGGTCCTGGCTGATATACCCTTACTTGAGTATATCTCAAAGCAGGTAATATGATGCCTACGCTTATTAGCTGAAATCCATCAAATGTGCTTATATCCAGTGTATTTTCTAATTATTATAGCATCTACTCCCCTGCAACCTATCTCTACAAGACTACATGACCCGGTAATGCTGGCAATGCTAATAGATATTGAGATAAACCACTCCTCAAAATAGATATCCCTGCATATACTCCTCCAGGTATTTATAGTGGGACTATTGTTTTTAGCTTCTATATGTACTAAATACCATTATTCCCTATATCCCTCTAAAACAGAGGGACTTTTTTTTATTTTTTTAAAAAACTCTCTCTTTTGTTGAGATTATATTGCGAAACGAAAGTGTTGATATGGGTAATTAGCTATTGCCTCTGGCTACCATTTTAATGAAAACGTCTGATGGAACATTAACGCTTCCTATCGCTTTGAGTTTTTTCTTTCCTTCTTTTTGCTTGGCGAGCAGTTTTCTTTTTCTGCTAACATCTCATCAGTAACATTTTGCGAGGACATCTTTTGACATGGCAGAGATATTCTCTCTGGCAATCATCTTGCTTCCGATCCCTGCTTGTAATGGGATAGCAAAAAGATGCTTTGGAATCAATGTCTTGAGCTTTTCTACGACTTCCTTGCCTAAATAATAGGCCTTATCCTTGTGGATCACTCGACTCAATGCCTCTACTTTCTCGTTGTTGATATATACATCCATCTTTACGAGATCGGCGGGAGCATATTTTTTGAATTCATAATTCATCGTAGCATATCCTTTGGTAGCTGATTTTAATCTATCGTAAAAATCGATGATGATCTCTCCCATCGGCAATTCATAATGCCGTACGACTCTTGTTTCATCGATATAATCCATATTGATCAATCTCCCTCTATATTCCTGGCAAAGCGCCATGATATTTCCTGCATATTCCTGCGGTCATACGACCTCTACAGAAGCTATCGGTTCTCGTATTTCATCGATCAGTCCCTGTTCTACCATATCCGCTCATGATTTCACCACCAATCGTGGAATAAGTTCTGATTTCTTTTGTTCTGCTTCTTCTGGAGTGGTGTTCGCTCACAGGATATGCTTGTACATTCATGTATTGAGCAGTGCGCTGATGTTTGATCAGGATTTGATCTGAGGTATGGAAAGATTTTTTGATCTGATCAGATATACCACGGTCGGAATCGTGAAAATCGTATCCAAATTATATTCCCTGGACAATCTCTCTTTGACGATATCCATATGTAGCATCCCTAAAAACCCGCATCTGAATCCAAATCCTAGAGCTTTGGAATCTTCAAGCTCGTATTCTATAGCGCTATCGTTGACGGATAATTTTTCCAGACTATCTTTGAGCTTGTCGTAATCATTGGAATCAAGGGGATATACTCCCGCATAAACGAATGGTTTTACCTTTTTGAATCCCGGGATCACGAGATTTTGCATACTGGTATCATTTTTTCATTTCGCTCTTTCATCTTTGATAATCGTATCTCCGATACTCACATCCCTGACTGATTTTTGACCGGTAACGATATATCCGATCTGCCCTTCCTTGAGGATTTTATCCACTTTGTAATCGGGAGTGAAATATCCTACTTCAGTGGGAAATATATTTTTTTCTGTATAGATGAGATGCAGGTTTTGCTCTGCTTTAAATTCGCCATCCACAACTTTTATATAGGCTAGCACTCATTTGTATTGATCATAAACGGAATCGAAAATCAAAGCTCTCGACATGCCTTGGATTTGGAGTTGGTCTTGTCCGACTGGTCGGAATTTTTTGGGATGTGATTGCTTAAATGCAAGCGGATCCTGTATCCTCTCTATGATTGCATCTAATACTGCATCAACATTCTCACCTGTCTTTCCTGAAACTTTAATGATCTCTGACTTATCTATCCCGATGACATTTTCTATCTCGTGCGCTACCCTATCAGGGTTCGCAGCAGGTAAATCTATCTTGTTCAATACTGGTATGATTGTGAGATGCTGGTCGATAGCTTGATAGAGCACGGAAAGCGTTTGCGCTTGTATTCACTGCGACGCATCAACGAGCAAAATCGCTCACTCAACCGCAGCTAGTGAACGAGAGACTTCGTATTGAAAATCCACGTGTCCTGGAGTATCGATGAGATTGAATTCGTAGCCTTTTCGCTGCATCCTGGCAGGTGTCAGCTTGATAGTTATCCCTCTTTCTTGCTCGAGTTCCAGACGATCAAGCACTTGCGCATGTTCAAGTTTTCTGATGGTACCAGTAATCTCTAGCATCCTATCCGCTAGTGTAGATTTTCCGTGATCGATATGTGCTATGATACAAAAATTACGTATATTCATATATTTTGCTAGTAATAAACAGTGAATGATGATATAAAAACGTTTCTTGAATTCAAGAAAGACTTTGATATGGTTAGCTTCCTTGAGTTTTTTGTTCTCAAAAATTTTGACAAAATGATCTATTCCGGGTATACTTGAAGTATATTTATCTTACAGCATCTCTCATGACAAAAACCCCAAAACGCATCATCAACATCACTGAAGAAAAATTGGATAAACTTTCAGACATTCCTAGTGATACCATCCCTGCCGTCATTGAATATACCCATAAAAATCTCCTTAATGAGTTTACCAAAGCAGAAATCTACAAAGAGGATACTCCTGACAAAGATCTTATTTTTCCTGATATCATCAAAAAGCAGAATACCTATACCCCCCATATATGAGAACGACTCAAACAAAACTCATATGATCATGACCTCAGAAATGCGCTTGAATATATAGATGACCTCTTTACTACACATGAAACAGAAAAAGTTTCCCGTGAGATAGATGCTCTCTTACTCCGTTACAAATGAAAACTTACAAAAAAAGATATCATCCAGCTTTTGCTCAAGAAGATGAAAATCTTTAAGGACAATAATAATCTCTCTATGGGGATACATATGATACAACAACTTGCTACATATGAAGAAAATTTTGATCAAGAGGGAAAAAACATCTACTATTATCTCAAAGGAGTGATATTATTCAATCAAGGCAGCAATTTTCTGAAAGCATATAATCACTGACAAGCACATACTTCTTTCATCAAAGCATTAGAGTCTTTTGATACTATTCGTAACCAGGGCGCTCTATTGGAAACTGACTTTTATAAACGTACTATGTTCTATATACTTCTCTGTACCTATAAACTTGATAATATCAACGAATGTCTCCAAATCCTTTCTGAAATCCATAGTATCCCTAACGAACATAATACTGATAACACCAGTGATGACAGAGCTATTCTCAACAGCCAGATTTTTTATGTACAATGATTGGTATACGAAAGGATAAAAGATCGTCAAAAAGCTATTGATTCGTTTAAGAAATGCTTAACATATGATCCCACACAAAAAGAAGAGATTCTGCAACGCATCAGGCGTCTGTCAGAAAAATCAGGAGAATAATTAAACTTTTGTTTTAGGAGCATAATTAAAAATAATAATCAGATTTATATCTTGATGTTCTTTATTTTTTTCGCTATCTCCCTTCGTTTCTCTTCACCAATATAATGGAGCGGCAAAGCCAATCCTTCTACTAATCTTTGGATTTTTTTCGCTATTTTGATCTTATCAAAAATTATGTAATAATACAGCATATCATATAATTCGATAATAAATGCATTAAGTATTTTAACATCCTTGATATCTTTTATCGCATTTTTTATCATCTGCAGGACAAACTTGGAAATATCCTGCTTCTCTTTTTTATGGAAAAGCGAAAAAATCTTTTGTCTCTGAGGTATATTTTTATGAAGCACCTGCAAAAGTTCCATCGGCCAAGTTCATGATAAAAATAGTGTGCCTGGATACTATCTATACCAAAAAAGAAAAAAACTGACAAAATTAGGACAAATTTTTTGCCCGTGCATAAGCCAATTTTGATGGACAGAATTTGGACTCTCTGGCTATTTTCTTTGGTATATTTTTTTTAACGGTTGAGTTTGTCAATCACTGCGATATCGATATCTGATGAATTAAGCTTGAGGTAAAATTCGTAAATGCTTCATTTGCAGATCAGCGGCAATTTCTTTCCGGTTTCTTTCTCTATGAGCTCTATCAGCGGGATTACTATCTTACCTAGCATATCATTTTTATTTTTGGAATAGCTCGATACGTAAAAATCTTTGTTGGAGACATCCTTGCCGATATTTTCTATCAAAATCTTGAGAATATCTACTGTTGCTGTCTGAGAATGCAGGTCTTCCGAAGTAAGTTTACGTCCATTAATATAGATCTTATTGTTGAGCATATCCAGGAGGATTCCTTTTTTATAGTTTTGGATTGTGGTATCGCAATTACCTATCTGTATCTTACCTTCTATCGTCTTGAGGATACAACTGCTCGAATCCAAAAATTCAGAATATCTTCAATGTGAGAGATCTTGCTCGAATTTAAGCCCTTCACTCTCCACGCCATCCACCCGATTGAGATAAATCAGTTTAGATCATATAAAATCAAGATTCGTCTTATCAGCGGCGTCCACAATCATCTTTCTAAAACCTTCCAGCGGCACAGCAAATGCTAGAGATCCCCCCATGATCGTACTATCGTTGGGTGAAAGCGCTATATATTGCTGCGGACCATTGAAATTCTCTAAAAAACTTTTGATGAATTTGAGAAAATTCGTTGAACTATTTCTGGTGACACAATCTCATTCCCTCATCTTGCTTAGCGAATCAAGGAATTGGAGCATATTCGTCTCTTCATAGGCTTCAGAATAGATTTTGGACATATAATACAGGATTTTGAGGCTTATCGCACCCATAAGTTTTCCATAGGTCATATCAAATTCATCGGTTTCCGGAGCGATAAGGTATTTATAAAATCTTGGAACCCTATTAGGATGAAGATTACTGAAATAGTCACCCATGATTTTTCTGAAATCAGATTTTATGGTTTTGGTCATAGTTTGATTGGCTTTGTAATTGTTCCCTGCTATCTGCTCCAACAATACCGGTTTTCCTGAGTAAATAACTCCATAATCGATAGGCAGATACGGGTTTTCTCTGAGTCATTTGAAGAGATGATTGAGTCTAAACGCATATGATCTATATATCACTTCTTCTTCCGACAAAAGTGACTTATCCCCATCCTCTGAAAATGATACTACCGGATAACATCCATCAAAAAAAGTCGTCAATTTAGCTCCTGTAGAGACCATCCCGTATACGGATTTATCAAAATGCAATGCATCTATCAAAATCTTGTATAAGCTATTATATTTATCATCAAGCACTTCATTGATATTTTTTGATTTGAGCTCCTCTATCGCTTTGATATCGATGTTTCCAAGCACCCTATGAACGATCACTGACAGCAACAATGCCAATATCGATCCAAAACCTAACCCCACTCCTCTTGGCAATTCTGACAAAATATTAATCTGGATGCCTTCACCTTCTTTCAGTAATTTCGCGTATTTTTTTTCCAATTCTTTATTGATATCTGTAAAATACGGCGCATATTCTACAGCATTATTTTCTATGAATTGATATTCATTCATATCCAGATGATAAATCTTATTGACGGAGATTCATTTGGTAGCACTTTTAGCATACCCCATGTAGATACGAAGAGGTATCTTCTGTTTGATGCTTACTCCGCTATAATTATTGAGGATATCACCTGATCGATTGAGCACAAAGGGTGCAGAAATCACTGTTTGATTTTCGAGAAAAAATTTCTCATACGTCTGGATATACGTTTTTTTGAGATTTTTTGAATTCATACGAATTCTCAATTAAAGAATAAAGAATAGAGTTTGAAGATTTTTTTGTTTCAAATCTTTTGCTTTTATCTTTGTTCTTTTTTTATATCTGTTTGTTTAGATTTGTTTTATATTTGGGAGATTATTCGTTTGATGACTTCTGGCATATTATCTTTGGTTACGATGCCTTCATACGTTTGAAGCGTTGCTTTGATCTGGTCTGCGCCGTATCAAAATCCTTTGAGCGAAGCGATGATATTTTTGTATAATTTCTGATCTATATCCATTTTTTGGATGTCTTCTACATCAAAAGTTCATCTGAGCTGCAATACGATCTTTTTTGCTGATTTCGGTCCGATTCCTGGAATCGATTGAAAAAATTTTACATCAACATTTTTGAGCGCTTGCTTGAGATTCTCTTTTGGCAACTGAGATATCTGGAACGCAGTTTTGGGTCAGATTCAGTTGATTTTGAGGAGATTTTCAAACATCGATTTTTGCTCGATGTTATCGAAGCAATAATAGAAAATCGTTTTTTTATTATCATCAAGATAAGGATAAAGAAAAAATTCTCCCTGACTTTGTTTTCCGAGGTAATGGACTTGGATACCGAACATATCATTACTTAGTATTGTTTCTCCTCCTAGATGACGTATTTTCCCTACAAAATAATGAAACATTTTCTTTTTGAATGATAGATGATAAATGATAGATGATAGATTACAAATTACATCGATTGGTTAATAATGAGTATAGTTATTTACTGCTTATTGTCAACTAGCTTTTGACGTGTTTTTGGGTTGATATTGTTTGATAAATTATTATTACTGCTCATGTCATTGAGTGTCGGTGACTATTTTTTGTTTGTTATTATCTCAATTATCGCTTAAAATAGCAAAAAAGAACGATATCTTGGGTAAGATATAGTCCTTTTCTGTCGCTAACATAAGCGTATGGCTTCACTACACACTATATATTATATATATATATATTAAAATGTCAAATATTTGATAACATCTCTAACAATCCAATACTTACCTAGCTTTTTTTATCTATTTTTTGCCTTCTATGCAAAAACTTCAAAAGCAATTACGAGATAGTTTCCAGGATGATGTTGCAGAGCTCAGTAAACCGCTTCAGGATCTGTTAAAAAATGGTTTTAACACCAGTACTATCAACGAAGATGATGTAATCTCAGATGTCGATGATATGGACCTCAGCATCAAGATGATAGAGAAATTCTATGAACTTGCAGAAAAGCTCGGCATCAAAATCGTCACTATCGAAGAAGTCCTTGAAAAAGAAGCTGAAGAAGCCAAAAAAGAAACCAAACTCGGGAAAGTAGAGCTCTATGATACCAAAAAGAATACTTCTGAATCACAGCATAAAGACTTTATCAAGCTTTATTTCAATGAAATTTCAAAAATTCCTCTTCTTAATTCTGAAGAAGAAAGAGATATCGCAAAACGTGTCAAAAAAGGTGATGATGAGGCAAAAAAGAGATTAATCGAGTCCAATCTTAGATTGGTCATCAGTATCGCTAAAAGATTTTTCGGATCAAGATTGAGTTTCTCTGATCTTATCCAAGAAGGGAATATCTGACTCATCAAAGCGATAGAAAAATTCGATCCCGACAAGGAATTTAAATTCTCGACGTATGCTACATGGTGGATCAAACAATCCATCACCAAAGCTATCGCAGATATGACCAAACATGTAAGGATTCCTGTCCATCTGATTGATGAAATCAATTCATACAACAAGACTTACCAACTCCTCTTCCAAAAACTCTGAAGAGAGCCTACATCAAAAGAGATCTGACAAAAACTTGGATTCCCCATCAAAAAGATCAAAAAACTTGAGGAAGTTATTTTTGGAAATGTCTCTCTCGATAGAGAAGTCGGAGATGAAGGAAGAGATACGCTCGCTGATTTGATTGAGGATGGAAATACGCTCAGACCTGATCAATTTGCGGAAAAGAATGCACTCAGAAAAAACCTAGATATGATCCTTGGAATGCTCGATGATAGAGAAGCAAAAATCGTGAAAATGAGATATGGTATTGATGGACCGAGATATACGCTCGAACAAGTCTGAGAGGAATTTAATGTTACGAGAGAAAGAGTGAGACAGATCGAACAGAAGGTCATCCAAAAACTCAAAGAACATGCGGGATTGCAAAAAATACTTGGAATCGAAGATGATATCGCTAAACTTGAGGCGGGTGAAGGAAAAAAGAAAAAGAAATGAAGAAAATCCAAAGAAGATAACGATGATGAAGATGAAGATGATTATATGAGTAGATTTGACGATGATGATAGTGATTAACATGTAATGAGTAATGAATAGTAATGGGTAGTAATACATAGTAATGAGTAGTATAATGAATTTTTAATAGTTTATTCTGTATATAATGACAGCAAATTTGAGTTCAAAAGAATATGATGCGTCGCATATCAAGGTATTGGAAGGATTGGAACCGGTCAGACAAAGACCAGGAATGTATATCTGATCAACTGATGCTAAAGGGTTGCATCATCTTGTCCAAGAAATTGTTGATAATGCGGTTGATGAAGCATTAGCAGGATTTTGTACTACTATCACTACGTGCTTGAATGAAGATGGATCAGTGACTGTCCACGATAATGGTAGAGGTATCCCTGTCGATAAACATGAAAAGACTGGAAAATCAGCTTTGGAGACTGTATTTACTGTGCTTCATGCCTGAGGTAAATTTGATAAAGGAGCGTATAAAATCTCAGGAGGACTTCATGGAGTAGGAGCTTCTGTAGTGAATGCATTGAGCGAATGGTTAGAAGTGACCGTATATAAAAACGGAAAAAAATATTTTCAAAGATTCCAAAGAGGGATTCCTGATGGTGATGCTGTAGAAGTAGGAACCAGCGATAAAGTAGGTACTACTGTCAGATTTATGCCTGATGCAACGGTATTTGAGACGATAGAATTTTCTCAAGCCATAGAAATCGCGAGAATGAAACAATCAGCATATCTTTCCCCTGGCATCACCTTCAATTTCGTCAACAAGAAAACAGGAGTCAAACAAAGATATTTCTTTGAAGATGGTATCAGAACATGGTTGAAAAAACTCGTAGGGAACCAACAGACCTTATCTTCAAATCATTACATCAATGCTGAAGGCAAAGATTGTTTAGCTGAGATTTCGTTTCAGTTTGTAAATAGTCCTAACGACCATATCATCTCGTTCGTGAATAATATCCCGACTATTGATGGAGGAAGTCATATCCTAGGATTTAAATCAGCCTTATTGAATATCATCAATGAGATAGGAAAAGAGAAAGATAAGATCAACAAGAAAATATGAGAATTCCAATATTCTGACGTCACTGATGGACTGTATGCTATCGTCACCGTCAAGATCCCTGAACCTCAATTTGAATGACAGACCAAAGGAAAATTAGGAAATAGTTATGTAAGGCCTGCAGTAGAAAAAATCGTTTACGACTATCTCAAACAATATTTCGTAGATAATGAAGGTGAATTTGATAGAATTTTCGAAAAGGTCGAACTCGCTGCAAGAGCGAGATTGGCTGCTAAATTTGCAAAAGAGACGGTTTTGAGAAAAAATATATTGGCATGAGGAGTGCTTCCTGGAAAACTTGCAGACTGTGCGAGAAAGAACAAAGACGGTACCGAGATGTATATTGTGGAAGGAGACTCAGCGTGAGGTACAGCTAAACAAGGACGTGATAGTAACTTCCAAGCTATTTTGCCATTGAGAGGTAAAATCCTCAATACTGAGCAAGCGCACATCCAAAGAATGATGGCAAATAACGAAGTAAAAGCATTAATTACTGCTATCGGGACTGGAGTAAAGGATAACTTCAACATGGAAGGATTGAGATATGATAAAATCATCATCATGACCGATGCCGATGTCGATGGTGCACATATCAGAACATTATTGTTGACGTTTTTCTTTAGATTTATGAGACCGTTAGTTGATCACGGGCATATCTATGCTGCATGTCCTCCGATCTATAAATTTTCTCAAGGGAAAAAAGAAGAATATGTATACGAGGAAACACATACCCCTGATATGTATGGATTTGATAAAGATAAGACTGAAATACAAAGATATAAAGGACTTGGAGAAATGAATGCAGAACAACTTTGGGAAACAACCATGAATCCAGAAAACAGAAAATTGAAACAAATAACAGTGACTGATGCTGAGGAAGCAGATAGATTATTTAGGATACTTATGGGCGAAGATGTTCAATCAAGAAAACATTTTATATTAACTCATGCAAAGACCGTTAAAGAAATCGATACATAAAAACATATTTCTATAAAAAAAACCCGCAAATTTTTTGCGGGGTTTTTTTCTATTTTCACATAGGAATTTCGAAATATTCCTATTCCCCTTTGACTTCGCAAAGGACAAGAGCTACGCTGGATATAGTTCAATAACCAAATAATTCTGAAATGTAATAAAGAATTATTGTGTTATTGACTACATATTCTTCAATCAAAAATAAGAAACATATTTTCCCTTTACAGGACAAGTGAAGGAGAATATGAAAACGACGTCAGGGTCCTTAGCATAGTCTAAGGATAAACTTCTTGTGTACTGATTTTCAGTATAACTCTCACATCCCCCAGAAGTCGGGGTGGTCGAGAAAGAAGTTTCGGCGTCTTATTTTACAATTTCTTAGTCATATATGTTCACTCAAGTTTATATCAAAGCTTTCTGTAATACGCTCTGACACCGATGCCGGAGATAACGGAAAGCTTTTTGTATTGGTGTCATTGTGAAATTTGTTCAGCTATCTCCATAAGTTGTTTGCCGAATCACTTATGTTGAACCTTATTTTTTAAACGACCAAACGATGAAACGACTAAATGATCCAACGATTCAACTTGTCAGTATACATGCAATTCTCTGATGATTCCTATATCATCACCAAGTCCTTTTACCTCATCCCTTGTCCCTCGTCCCTGTTTTGGTAATAATAGTCTTGTGAAACCATACAGATATCCAAGTTCATCTTCGAAAGAAATAAAATATTCCACTCCTCCACTACTCAAATATTTTCTTATTATCAAATTTACTTGTTCCTTGTCCCTTGTCCCTTTGTCTTTATTTCTTATCTCTCTGCTTCTTGTATCTAATGACACATAATTTCTCACTGATTCTACATTTGGTTGTTTTCCGATGATGTAGGTCTGGATATTTCAATTTTTGGGAACGGATTTTCCCAGTTCATCTTTGAATGCTTTTTGCAGAGATACATACAGCGTATACTTTCCATATAAACGAGTATAAAACTTTTTTCGTTGACTTGTATTAGCATTCTGTTCCTTTTGCAACTGGGTATGCATCAGTTGTGATAAATTTGTTACCATACTCCCAGCAACAATTTCGGTAGCAGGGATATCGCGAATAAGTCTCTTGATTCTCGTATATGGCGGGATGATTGTCAAAAAAGTCTGCCTGATTATCTTTTCGATATCCTTGGTTTCGAGAGGTTTGTATTTTCCTTGTGTATAGAGATTAAACAATTCTGTGTTCGGAATCACCGAGGTGGGATAGAATTTTATTTCGTCCGGTTTCAAGAAAGGGTCAGTATATAAGTCTTTGAATGTTTTGATATCTTT
>JAHFJL010000001.1:19119-91202 GCA_023245855.1 bacterium | reverse complement strand
CTATGATGTCAAAACAAACGGCATTCATCGATATCGCATTATTTGGATTATTACTTATCTGACTTTGGATCAATAGCATTATCGCTATCGGAGCAGGTATCATGATGGTAGGAATGACCGGAATCTTAAAAATAGGAAATGCCGCAGATATGCTTAGTCCTGCTGTAGGTAAATATGTGTTTCTTGTATGAGTAATTGTTGTACTTATAGGAATCATACATATGGTTATGAAAAAACAACGAACATCAGAAAGTAAAAGATTGCTTAAATATATAGGGATATGGGTACTTACTTTGGTAGGAGTTCTGTTTGTATTTAAATGACCAAACGTACTTATCAACGAAATAAATACAGGAACTTTCAGTCCTGGAACATTCATAAAGAGTACCTTATTAGTACAAAATACCCCATCAAAAACTCTATTAGCTGCTACGGATGCTACAGCATTAACTACTCAAACAGCGGTAGATCAACAAGTCGTGAATACTGCAGTATTGACTCCTGAACAATGTAAACAAACAACATTTACAAAAGAAGATCTTTCAGGATGAACAAAGAAAGCAGTTGTTTCAAATGAAGACGTAGGAAGATATGTAGGATACGGATGGAAAGAGATTGATAAATGAGCGGGACTCAATCTCGGATATGGATTACTCAGATTATTCTACCCAAGCAACAATACATGCTATGGACTTAATTCAGCAGCTAAATTACTTTGCGTAAACGCACAAGCAATAGATAATTTCGATGTAGCAAAACTTACTAGCATGTTCGCTCAAGTAAATAAATGAAGCAAAGCATATGATTTATTAAGCTGAGCATTAGCTGCATATGCGAATAAATGAAGTGGGAATGGAACAGGTATCAATCCTACTGAATTCAAAGATCAGATTGTGGCGCTCAGAAAATATTATCAAGATCATACTATCCAAACAGCAGCTGGAAAAATAAATATTCCCTATAGATATCTGACACCGTTCAATATCGTATTCAACCGATCATTACAGAATTTGAGCAGTTATTATACGGATATCGGATTTGTATGGTTATTGATGCTTATGCTCCTAGTTCTTGGATGTATCTATGTAGCAGCTCATGCTAAACGTTTCAGACAAGATACGAACTTAGTAGTTATTTCTAGTATAACCATCATTGGACGAGCTATTTGGTGGATTATCGGAGGAGGTATCCTTTGGTATGGAATGGGACTGGTAGTTTGGACAGTGCTTTCTGTAGCACTTATTCTTAAAGATATGTTCGAACATGCTCATGAAGAAAAAGATAAGACGATGATATATATTCTATTATTTCTGTTGGCTATCCGAGGATTGATGCAATTCGTACTCAACTTTCTAAGAATATCTTCTCAAGGGGGAGGAGGTCCATTCATCCGATACAGAATGAATAATGGAAATGGCGTAGAAATTAATACACAACTTCAACAGCAACAAGTAGTCAAAGCTCGTTATGGATGGAAGGATGTATTTAACCTCCAGTTCCCTCATTACAATAAATTCATCGATTATGTAAAAAATAGACCGAATAATGATGGTGTGTTGATCGCAGGAACCTATATGCAATATTTCTTAGACAATCAGCATAATATCAAAGGGGATGGAATGCTTGATCGATTCCGAGAAAAAAATTCTGATGGAAACCTATGTAAATCATACCAAAGACTAAGAGACAGTAATCTTAAATATCTTGTTATCGATCCAAATATCGGGACAGTAGTTATGGGAGAAGGAAATGAATCTCTCTTCAACAGATTCTTTGCTAAGAGAGATCCCGTGACCGGAAAGATCCAAGAAGATGGAGCGATCAGTAGCTTAGTTAAACTTCGAAAAGCAGGATATATCAATCTCTTCTCTACGAACAATCTCGGAGCAAAATATGCATTCAGTTTAGATGATGCAACGCTTGAAGCTAAGTTTGGCAGTATGTCTGCAGATGATTTGGTGTTCTTGAGAGCAAAACTTTCTATAGCAAGATTCTTCCCAGACGCACAACAATTGCTTAACTTTATCGGAGAGACATTCACGAGTAGGATTCCAAATGGACAAGTGATTGGAGATATCGCTGATGTATATGGAAAGACAGTTGATGAAGCTAAGATATTCGGAGCAGCACAGAGTATCATTGCTCAACAATGAGCTTCAGACGCACTTACCAAAACTATTGAGTGATTATCACAAGATGAAAGAATGATTCTTATGCAATATGTAGGGCTTGTTAATCTCGTAAAAGCAAACAATACTCAGTACCAAGATTTCATAAATAATATTATGGGACAAAGTTTAGGCGGAGGAAGCCAGCTTATTGTATTCGAGCTTAATTAATGTTTTTAGTCGTTTAAGAAAAAAGTAATGAAGTTAGATGTATCAGAAATCAAAAAGAATACTATCGTAGAGATAGAAGGTCAGTTATATAAAGTTGTTGATTTTGCTTTTATGCAGATGCAGCAAAGACAAGGAAGTTATTCCTTCAAGATGAAAAACCTTATCACTTGAGGAGTACAGACATTCACCTACAAATCAGGGACCGTTTTGGAAAAGGGCGACGTTATCACCAAAAATGCCATCTTCTTATACAAAGCAGGAGATACCTACACGTTCATGGAAAATGATACCGGGGAAATGCACGATATCAACCAAGATATGGTCGACGATATCGCTGGATACCTCAAAGAGAATATGGATTGTTTCGTGATGGTATACAAAGGGAACGTAATCAGCGTCATCTTGCCGCCCACAGTGACCTACAAGATCGCTTCAACCGTTCCTGGAGTCAAATGAGATAGGGCACAAGCATGAAAAAAGCCAGCTACGCTTGAGACGGGAATGGAAATAATGATCCCTCTCCACAAAAATGAAGGTGATACTATTTCACTCAATACGCTTACTTGAGAAACAAATTAAATAACCAGAAAACTGGAACAAGGAACGAGATATCGTTCCTTTTTTTTTTACATAAAAATTGTTTCAATTTCTTTCCTAAATAATTATACTCTCTCATGAGAAGGCAGAAAATAAAAAATTGGAAACGCCTTGTCCCTTTCACCTTTTACCTTTCACTTTTTTTTATGATCATTATCTGAATTACATGAACGCTCGGTGCCGGTAAAGGGACGATTGTCGATTATCTCGTCAAGACATTCCAATTTCAGCATTTTTCTGTGAGAGCATTCCTTATCCAGGAAATAGAAAAAAGAGGATTGCCTATAAGCAGAGATACGATGGTGCTTGTGGCAAATGAACTTCGTGCACAGTATTGATCTTCGTATATTATAGAGCAATTATATCAGCAAGCAAAGGCCAGTTGAAAGGATACGATTATCGAAAGCATTAGAGCTGTAGGGGAAGCCGAAGCACTCAAAGGACTCGGTAATTTTCGTCTCTTCGCTGTCGATGCAGAACAGAAAATAAGATATGAAAGAATAGTTCTTAGGGGAAGCGAAACTGATAAAGTTACGTATGATGAATTCATTATGAACGAAAAAAGGGAAATGACCAATGATAATCCTGCCAAGCAGAATATAGCAAAATGCATGCAACTCGCTGATCATCATTTCACCAACAATGGAACCTTTGATGATCTGTATAATCAGATAAAAGAGACGATAAAATAATATTTTAAATTCTAAATTATTTTTTAATTTTTATGTATAGAAGATGAGAATCCCTATCTGAATATCCAACAGACATATTCATTTATCTCAGAATGATGTAGAGAAACTTTTCGGTGAAGGGCATCAACTCACGAATTTGAGAAATATTTCACAGCCAGGACAATTTGCTTGTGAAGAGGTTATTACCTTAATATGACCAAAAGGAAAAATAGAGAAAGTGAGAGTGGTTGGACCGACAAGAAAAATGACTCAAGTAGAGATCATGCTTGCAGATAATTTTGTACTCTGAACAGCTGCACCTATCAAAATTTCAGGTGAGACTGAAGGTTTGGAATATATCACCATGGTCTGACCCAAGTGAGAAGTCTCTGGAAGATATCTGCTAGTGACCAAAAGGCATCTCCATTGCACGGTAAAAGAATCACAAGAACTCGGAATCAAAAACGGCGACACTATAAAAATACATGTATGAGGAATCAGAGGTCTAGTCTTTGAAAATGTTGCAGTAAGAGCGAGAGACGATTACGCACTCGACTTTCATGTAGATATCGAAGAAGCGAATGCTGCAGGATTAAAGACAGGCGACCGAGGGGAGATAATTAATTAGTTAAAAGTTAATAGTGAATAGTGAAAAATAATCGTTCTTCATATAAAAATATTCCGACGTTTTTAGTTTTCATATCTTTCTTCAAAAATATATTTCTTGTTTTTGATTGAAGGATATGTAGTTGCCAAAACGAATAAATATTCGATTGGCAAACTATCACTTTTAGTTGTTAACTGTAAGTAATGGCTTTATTTTCAGCGCTCAAAAAAATAATCAAACCCAAAAAAAAATATACGCTTGTGATTTCGTGATGAGGGACAAGATGATTTTATGCGCTTGGTATTTTAAAATGACTGGAAGAGCGTGGCCTCAAAGACAGTATCCAAGCCATATATTGAGTAAGCGCATGAGCGATTCTAGCGAGCTATCGATCAGCAGGATATACCGCTGAAGAGATATTTAATATTTTTTTCAACGCTCATCCTTTTGGAATCACCTCACTCAACATCCTTTCCAAAAAGAGTTTGCTCAAGATGGATTATTTTGAATCGCAATTCAAAAAAGATTTACCGAAACATATTTCTGATCTCAAAAAAAAAGTATATATCTGAACAACGGACGCAAAAAGCTGAAAATATATGTTGTTTGATAAAGGAGATCTTACGCCCATTCTCTTGTGAAGTATGTCGATACCAGGAATATTTCCTGTAGTATGCAATAAAAATCATTGCTTGATGGATGGAGGAGCCACAAATAATTTTCCGGTAAATATCGCCAAAAAGAGATATCCGAAAAATGAGATCATCGGAATCGCACTCAATAAATTTATAGAAAACCAAAAAATAGATAATGTATTTGATACGCTTTCAGTTTCATTTGAAATTCTTCTCAGGCATAATACTCTAGAGCATATGCACCTTGTTGATCATCTCTTTTATAAAAATCTTCAGCTCAAAGTTTTGGATACTTCAAAAAAACGCATGCAGAAAGCATACGTCGACGGATATAAAGACTGCCTAAACTATTTTAACTAATAGTGAATAGTGAAAAGTGAATAACGATGGTATCTTTTTTTTATGAATAAATATATTCCAACGTTTTTAGTTTTTCACTTTTAGTTTTTCACTATTTACGTATTTCGCAATGCTGGACATAACGTTCAGCTATTTTTTTGAATTCTTCGAGCTCCTCATCGCTAAACGGAGTTCCTCAAAAATCCGGGTTGAGGGTGTTGCCGCCGATATAATTCTGTAGATAATAATGTTTTGCCCCTCTGATATACACCGCCATATTTTCGATATCGTCAGCAGTATGAAGCCCTTTCGCTACCGTTGTCCTATATTCATAATCTATTTTGCTTTCCAAAAGTATCTGCAATAATTTCTGAAAGCTATTGTAAAATTCCGGTTCTTGAGCGAGTCCGATGGCTTCTTCATATTTATGCAGGGAATGCTTGATATCTATCGCGACATAATCCAAAATCTTATCCTGGATCATTCTTTTGACGATTTGATAATCTCTCCCGTTGGTATCTAACTTGACTAAGAATCACATCTCCTTTATCTTTTTTGCAAAATCGTAGAGATCAGGCCGAAGCGTAGGTTCTCAACCACAGATGCTCACTCCGTCCAAAAGCCCTCTTCTCGTTTTCAGAAAGTTGAAGAACGCTTCTTCGGGAATCAGATCATTTTGGAAAAGCATCATCTTTTCTGGGAGTACACATTCAGGATTATGACAAAAATGGCAACGGAAATTGCATCACTGGGTAAAGACTACACAGGCGATCTTGCCGGGATAATCTATCATTGTCGACTGCTGTATACCTGCAATTTTCACTAATCTGCTTTAGTATGATAAAATATTTATTTTTCAAATTTTAAGAAGTATTCCTTGGGATGTGAATGGGTAGCTAAGAATATTTTCCGTTCATTATCTTCATCAGATACTCTTTTTAAGATTTCTCCCTCGAGAAACAGAGGATCAACAATCCTTGTCTTGCAAAACAGATGAAAGTCAAAATCTGCGGGATCGTTTTTGCAGGGAATCTGATTATTCATACGTTGCCAATATGTAGATAATTGAGCATCGTTTTCAATATGAGCAGTGATTTTATCCAACACTTCCTTGTCTGTAGTATAAAAATCTTCTCTAGTGAGATATCATTGTTTCCAAGCATATTTCAAGCAATCACCGACGGTCTGGAACATGATTGCCGTAGGCATATCAGACATATACTTGTCGTTCATCGCATAAAACATCTCTGCATATTTTTTAGCTGATGCGAGATTATCAAACATCCGTTTTTCATCTTGAGCAACAAGATGCTCCAGAAAATAGGAAATCTGTTCTGTTGTCTGTTTATCATAATGATGTGCTGTCCTCAACGAGTAATCTATCCTATCAGCACAAAGATCAGGTAAGTTTGTTTCTTTCAAGGGAAAATGAGTATCATCGATGATATAATCGATAGCTAATCCGTACTTCTGTAAAATGTCAGGAATATCTGTAGTTTTAACAAATGCCTCAAAGATATTATCTTGATGAGTTTGCTCTTTCTGTGAACCTTCTGCAAACACATAATCCAGACAGTGAGAAAAGGTGCCGTGTGAGACATCATGAATCAATCCTGCAATCTGTTCTTCCAATGACGCTCCATATCTTTTCAAAAGAAGATATACACCCATAGAATGCTCAAAGCGGGAATGGTTCCCTTCAGGGAAAAAAGGAAAGAAATATCAGGCCTGATCGATATGTTTGAGCCTTTGGAGGGCAGGACTTTGGATCAGGTCGAGAATCACGGGATCTTGTATTTCAACACTTCCATAAATCGGATCAGTATAGAGCATAACGGATTTTCCAGTAAATAAAAAGCAAAGCCAACGATCAAGAATACAGATTTTTTTGTTTCTCTTTCGTTGACTTTGCCAAGAAAATTATATACGTAATTTGCTGCTTAGACTACTAGCATCCACATGCCACAAATTCTTGTTGCCCAAACTGTCTTACGAAAGTTGAGTTAGCAGTCTTTTGTTCATTGAAATACTTTCTGCTGTAGAATTCTGATTTTTTACCGATATTGTAATGACTCACCGGTCTGAGGTATCCCATAACTCTCGTATAGACTTGGCAGGGAGTTCTTTGAATTTCTTTTCCTTCTTTGTTGTAGAATGCTTTCATGGGGCAATTTTGTTAAAAGTTAAAAGATTTTTTTCTGCTTTACGCTTTTGGCTTTATGCTATACATTATTCCGTGAATTGTTTTTCTCTGATAATCCTGAGTTTTTCAGGGTCAGAAGTATGTTTTTGTCTGATATCAATATTAAATTCATCTCCCGTGTATCCAAGCTCTTTATCGCATTTTGGACAGAAATCGTGTTCTCCGATGACATATCCATGTTTTGGACAGATAGAGAAGACGGGTGAGATAGTTATATACGGAAGCTGATAATTATCAATGACTTTTTTTACTAATTGTTTGCATGCTTTAGCGTCTGAAAGTCTTTCTCACATATACAGGTGAAGTACTGTTCCTCATGTATATTTGCATTGCATTTCATTTTGCTGTTCGAGCGCTTCAAACGGATCGTCAGTATATCCTACAGGCAGCTGGGTTGAATTGGTATAGTAAGGAGCATCATTCGTTCCTGCTTGGATGATGTTCGGGATCTGCTTCTTATCTTCTTTAGCGAATCTATACGTAGTCCCTTCTGCTGGTGTAGCTTCAAGATTGTAGAGGTTTTCCGTCTCTTCTTGGTATTGTTTGAGGATATCTCTCATAAAATCTAAGATCTCGATTGTGAATTTCTTTCCCTCATCAGTAGAGATGTCTTCCTTACCGTTCGTGAAGTTTTGGATAGCTTCGTTCATACCGTTGAGGCCGATAGTAGAGAAATGGTTTCTGAATGAATGGAGATATCTCTTGGTATAAGGATAGAGACCCATATCCAACCATCTGGTAATCTCTTTTCTTTTGAGCTCAAGAGATATTTTTGAAAGGTTCATAAGGTAATGGACATGTGCTTTGAACCCCGCCATATCTCATTTAAAATTATATCCGATTCTGGCCATATTGATAGTTACGACTCCAATGGATCACGTCATTTCTGCTGATCCGAAGAGGCCTCCTCATCTTTTTTCTAGCTGGGTAAGGTCAAGCTGCAATCTACAGCACATCGATCTTACTGCTCCCGGTTTGTAGGCATCAGGATTTTCTACTTTAGTGACTTTCCCGTCTTTGTCTTTGCTGACTTTGAATTGCGATCCTACGAAGTTTTGAAAGTAAGGGATCCCGTATTTAGCTGTCATTTCGAAGAGAAGATTTACATCTGGATCCTCTCGTGGAAAGTCTTCAGTGATATTATAAGTTGGGATAGGAAAGGTGAATACTGATCCTGTCCAATCTCCTGCCGTATAGACTTCAATCAAGACTCTATTGATGAGCTTCATCTCTTCATCAAGTTCGCTGAATTTTTTGTAATAATATCATTTCTCTATCCCTCAAAGCATAAGCGATTTTTCTTTGAGATCTTCAGGACAAGTCCGATCAAGCGTGATATTCGTGAACGGTGTTTGCGTTCCCCAGCGTGAAGGTACGTTAAGTCCAAAGACGAAATTTTGCATCTGCTGAGTGACATATTTATGGGTAGTTTTTGCGATATGTTCTTTTCTTGCTTCTTCAGAAGGGAATTGTACTCACAAGTCATCAAGATCTTTTTCTAATTCCATTCTGTATTTGTGTACAAACGGAGCAAGGTAAGTATCGAATGATGAGAATGCTTGAGCACCCGCCCATTCGTTCTGTAAAGTTCAGAAGAAGTTAATCATCTGGTTGACCGCCGCCTGGAGATTTTTTGGCGGAGCGGATTGCACCCTATTTGAAAGTCCGTTGAATCCTTCTTCAAGCAATTGCCTCAAACTTCGTCCTGCACAGTATCCAGAAAACATATCTAAGTCATGGATATGAATCTCTCCCGTTCTGTGAGCGTTTCCTATTTCTGCAGGATAGACGTGAGAAAGCCAGTAGTTAGCGATCACTTTTCCGGAAACATTCAAGATAAGTCCTCCGAGTGAATATCCTTGGTTGCTATTTGCGTTGACTCTCCAATCGCTTTGTTGGAGGTATTCATCCATAGTCTTTCCCACTTCTACGACAACATTCTTTTCTGATCTGGATTGTTCTCTTTGTTTGCGGTAGAGGATATAGGCTTTTGCTACTTTATCATGTCCTTCTTTAATCAAGACCTGTTCTACGATATCTTGCACGATCTCTACATCAGGAATCTCTTTGTTCACTTTCTTCTCTATCTCTTTTCCTATTTTGTTTGCGAGCGAAGATACTTGGGTGAAGTCTGTCCCTCCGACAGATTCTATAGCGCTTTTTACGGCATATTCGATTTTGCTGATATCAAAGTCGATGATCGCTCCATTACGTTTCCTGATTTTGTAGATAGCCATTACTTTACCAACTAACAATTAAAAGTGTAGTGAATGATGAATGATGATGGAATCTTTTTATATAATATTTTCCGACATTATTAATTATTCATTATTAATTTTTCATTATATATTGTTTTGTATTTACAATTCTTTGAAAAGATGCAGAATACACAATATATTGTGGTATGAAAAAAAACGTAGCCACTATATATAGTATCAAGTACCTAATGCAACAGAAAATTCATTAGAAAAAATTATAAGGAAAAGGCAATTCAAAAAGCCATTTTTCAAAGGAAAAAAATAGAAGGCAAAAAAGGATTGGGAGATATCAAAAAGGAACCCCGAGTAATTCGAAGTTCCTGTCTGATAGGTATGTATAGTATTGAAATATTTCTAGATATTTTTGAATTTATATAATTCCAAACCATTGATCATACCTGTCTTTTCGTCGGTAGTAATCTCATTCGCCTGTACAATGATGATCTTGTCATCGAGTGAGATGTTCCCTTTGAATATGATTCTGATCATCTCTTTTCCGATTCTTTTGAGATTATCGTAGCTGAAGGACTGGGATATCTTGTATCCTCTCACTCCTCGAAGCATGTTGAGGTATCTATAGTTCTCATCGTTTTTGGTGAATGCGATGATAGGCACTCTCGGTTTCAAACTAGAAAGTCTTCCTGCTGAATACCCGTTTTCCGTATACAATACCATAGCTCTTACATCGACTTCTTGGGTTGTCCTGTACGCATTATAGATGATATAATCTCTCACCATATATTCGTTGTTCGCATAGAAACGAAGCAATTCCGGTGTCTGTATCTTAAGTTCTAATTTATCTAAAGCGTCTGAAAGCTGAGTGATGATTTCAAGCGGATCGTTCTCTTGAAGCAGAGTGTCAATCATATAGGCATCAGCTGCCATATTCGAGAATTTTTTGAGTTGATTTTCATTGATGAGCTGATATTTGTTTTTTTCAATCTTGCCGACAAAGGTCACGATAGCAGGTTTCCCTACATCTTTACATTTTTTTACAAGGATCTCTTCGTTGAGTTTCATGGCTTTCATTTCCTTTTCTATTTTTTCAAAGATATAGATGATACCATCAGAGATTTCGATAAGGTCATCGATATTTTCTAACGCTTCTTTTGTCTCGATCTTTGTAAGGATTTTCATCTTGTCTGCATTTTTCGTAGCCAAGAATTTTTTGAGCTCCAAGATATCTTCCACAGTTCTTACCATAGAAGGCGCTATCACATGCACCCCGTATTCCAATCCCCACAAAATATCTTTGAAATCTCTTTCACCAAGAAAAGGCAAGTTGAGATCATAGTTTTGAAAGAATGTTCTATCAAACTGGATGATCCATCCTCATTCGATCACTTCGCAAAGCACCATATTATCTTTGGTGGATTTGATTTTGATCACGACACCGCTTTGCTGGAACTTGATCACTTGCCCTGTCTTCAATTCATGGAGGAACGGAGCATCGACGAAGATTTTTTTATCATGTTCTTGAGCGTATTCAGAATAATCAATCTCGATATTCTGTTTAGCTTTCACTTTGATATCCAAGACGTTTTTTACTCTGATATCTGATCCTCTAGTTTCAAGCATGATGGTTTTGCTGTTATCAAGCTTCATAATCGTATCGATGTATTTTTTGTTGTTGTCGTCGAACCCTCCTGAAAGAGAAATCCTAAAAACATCGACCATATTGATGACTTTGGAAAGCACAGTTTCTTTGGCTAATGTCGGTCCTACACCTGCGATGACTTTTGCGAAATGGAAATTGTTCATATTCAAATATAGTGAATAATTAAAAGTGAAAAGTGAATGAATTTCTTTTTTAACAAATCCCTCCCGACCTCCCTTTGTCAAGGGAGGAGCAGCCCTCCTTGAGACCAAAGGGAATCCTGTAAAGGATAAAGGAGGGTGAGGGTGGATTTGTTTACAATTTATTGGTATCCACGAGTACAAAACCTTTTTTGTTCATGACTTTTACGAGATCTTTATTTTTGATGGTGATGGTAGATTTGTCATCAGCTGTGAAATACGCTATCTGCTCTCCGATAAGGAAACACATGATCTGGCCTGCGAATTCTACAGGGAAACTGACATTGATGCCGCCTTTGTGCATTTCAGTTTGGGTAGGGACATCCAAGAGCTGGAGTTCATCAAATGTTTTTACGTTGATCTTGAGCTTGAGATTTTTTTCCAGCTCGTTGATGGTAGCGCCTGATTTTCCGATGACGCGTCCTTTGTAGAATTCAGGGATATAGAGATCAAGGGTAGATGATCCTTTGATTTTGATGATGAAATCGCACGGAAGGATCTGTTCTAATTTTTGGTTGATGGTATGTTTAGCATATTCAGAGATGGCGGTCTTTCATTTGCTAGTCACTTTGCCATTGCCATCAGCGTCGCCGGAAAGCGGCATGACAACTATCTGTTCACCGAAGGTGTAGATTTCGTACTCCACTTGTTTCGTGAGGAAACTAGTGATGATGATGACCGGTCTTGCAAGATCTTGCGACTCCATGCCTTCAGGCACTTTGACGGTCAGCTGGAGTGTAAATATTTCTTGGATGACTCATTTATCGATATAGATGACCGTATCGATCACTTGCGGGATGATTCCCATCTCGATAGTTCCGATAAATCTCTGGATGCTGTCTACGGCTCTGGTTGCGTGGATTACGCCGACCAACCCGATACCCGTCAATCTCAGATCCTTGTATAATTCAAAATCAGATTTGTTTCTCACTTCATCATAGACCGTATAATCAGGCCTCGAAAGCAACAAGATATCTCTCACTTCGTCATGCGTTCCGTAGGTGAAGCTATATTGCACGATATCGTCGCTCACCAAGAGATCACGCGGTGATTCGATCGTCTTGATGACATTATTATCTTTGTGATAGACGTCGATAAGCGCTTGAGCGAATGTGGTTTTTCCGCTGCCTGGCGATCAGGAGATCAGGATACCTTTCGCTTGATTTCTCAATAATTCAAACACCTCTTTATCTAGATTATAATCTTCGATGACCAATTTTTTTATCGGTTTCACTATCGTCATTTCCAATCCATCTGAAAGCGGAGGATACACGATAACGATCCTATACACTCCAAGTTGCAATACTTTGGAGAGCGGTCTATCTATTTCCAAGAATCCGTCATCTCTGTTTTCTATCTCTTTGTAGATATCGTCGATAAGTTTTTTCATATCGTCTTTGGACATGATGTGTTCATCGAGGACCGGTTTCCAGTTTCCTGGTGTCCCTTTTTTCCTCATCATCTGCCTGTTTTCTTTGACGTGAAAGGACATCGTATTCTCGTCGAAGTATTTATCGAGGAGTGAATTTCAGATAACTTGTTCCATAAATGAAAATTTTACTAAGTAAAATTTTAATGAATAATGAATAATGAATAATGAATAATGAATAATGAATAATGAATAATGAATAATGAATAATGAATAATGAATAATGAATAATGAATAATGAATAATGAATAATGAATAATGATGGAATATTTTTCATAAAATTTAATTTTTATTGTCATCCTGAGTGAAACGAAGGATATAAGTGATTACTATATTCTTCACTTCGTTCAGAATGACAATTTTTTTTAGCTATTTAGCTACACATTCGCCGTCATGCAAGAATACTGCGAGTTTGTTGGCGTCCATGGTACAGGTGTTGCTGAAGGTTTGTTCTATAGGATTGCAAGGAGCTCTGATGCATTGGATCTGGATGCTTGCACACACAGGCGCATATTCAGCGGTGCATACCGTATTTCATTTGTCCGGTTTGCATTCGCCTCTCAAGTACGCTCGTTCATCGCAGGTGGTGCCATCAAGGAGATGGCAGAGCCCAATTTGTCAGCCACTCGTATCTGTCTGTATTTCCAGTGTTCCTCAATTGTTTTGGCAGTAGACGGAAGCAGGGTTAGCTATCCCAGCAGCGCCTGTCGCTTGGGTGACAATCGCTTCGTTGCCGGTAGCGTATTGTAAGCATTTTGGTGTGCTTGGGGTTTCGCAGTACATGAGCGTACATGCATCCGGTTTGCCGTCTTTGACGCTGCAGTGGTTGCAGCCATCAAAATAGCTGACACAATCTGTAAGATCGATGCCGGTACTTGTTTGTCCGGTAAGGTCTTGGACAATAGGTGTTGTAGTGGTGATTCCTATAGTAGTTAATATTGATTTTGAAACGGGTAAGTCAGGATTTTGGATGATAAAAGTAAATCCGGCTCAGAGGAGAAGGACGATGAAGAGTAACCAGAAAATAATTTTCCTCATTACATATAAGCTAGAAAATAAAAGGTATCAAGCCAGAGGTTCAATCTCTCCACCCCGGCAATCCGGGGTCCCCCTCTTCTGACAGAGAGGTATTTGATTGTGGAGTTAAATCAGCAGAAGAAAAAAGGACTTGGAATAAATTCCGTCCTTGATGATGGTATCAAATTGTTTACTCGTGGTGTCTATAAATCACAAATATGATTACTTGTAAATTGGTTGTTTCAACAAGGTTGTATATATTGATTTTCTTTGAAAATTCAATATAAAAGCATAAAATGAGCGTAAGTTATGGCTTTTTACCTAATATTTTTGTGATGACTTTTAGCGTAAATGGTATAAAAGAAGAGAATGACGAGAAATATAACGTTGAGATGCTGGTGTGTGTTGATGCGTCTTCAATTGCGAGAAAAATCCTCGAAACAACCAATATACTGATTCTTTCCGTCAAAGAATTTTCCCAGGACAAGACGCTGTTTGGCGACATCTATTTTCAGATTGAACATAATTTCCAGACTATAGAGATCGTTACCAAATACGCAGATATCCAGGAAGCCTGTAATTTTTTCACATTCATCGGCTTTGAGATCAAGACCATCAATAGCTATAGCAAGCCGTTGCCTGCAAAAGAGGTCGAAGCGATCATCAGCAAATGAATCGCGGATGCTGCATCCAAAAAGAATATCCAAAAGCTTGAAGCGCAGCAGACCGAGCAATCAGAGAAAAAAATATATAGCGACGAGAATCTCGAATCCGCGAAAAAGATGATCTCGAGGGTCTTTGAAAAGGTAGATGAGACGTTGAAAAGGTCAGATGGAAAAATCTCTATCCAAGATATGAAAAAAATGAAATCGCTCACGGAAGAGCTCAAGAAGCTGAGAATGGGGACAAATTTTGAAAAGATCAGGGAGACGATCGAAGAAATATTCAAACTGATCGAAACGATGAACGACGACTATTACGCGAGCATCCAAAACCCGAACGATACGATTATCTCAGATTCGGTCGTGACTCCGGTCGATGTAGACAAAGAGCTTGAGAGGATGGAGAATATCAGGATCCTCAAATCGCTTGGTGCGAAAATATCGCTAAAGAACCAGGATTACTCGGTATTCGGATCATCAGCGATCTTCCGGAAATTTCTGCAGAAAGATCTGCTGCTCAAAGTATCCGATATCACGAACTTGCTCTATTATGCGTTTGATCTGACAGAATTGGTGATGCTGATCATACTGGTGTTGCTGGGAGTATATGCCACAACAAATGATGTATTCCTTTTTTCTACGAATGGCTACGGATTAGCGTTCTCGCTGATGAGCGTGGGTATCCGAAGCATCGGACTCTTTATCGCTAACTCTTTCAAAAAAAAGATATTCGGCAGATTATTATTATTCATCTTGTGTATCATCATATTGCATTATATCGGGATGCGAGCGATCACGACGAATTTCGCCCTTTAAATAAATAGTGAAAAGTGAATAGTGAAAAGTGAAAAACGATGGAATATTTTGATAAATAAATAGTGAAAAGTGAATAGTGAAAAGTGAAAAACGATGGAATATTTTGATAAATAAATAGTGAAAAGTGAAAAACTAATAATGATGAGAATATTATACATAAAAATACAAACACTTTTAGTTTTTCATTTTTAGTTTTTAACTAGTATTATGGGTGAAAGTATACTTAAAACGAAAAGTTATGAGTTCAGTATTGAAATAGTGAAAATCTATAAACATCTTTCCAAAGAAAAACAAGAATTCATTATAAGCAAACAGCTTATAAGATCATGAACAAGTGTTTGAGCTATGATACGTGAAGCAGAGTTTGGACAGTCAAAAGCAGATTTTATCAATAAGATGAGTATTGCACTTAAGGAAGCAAATGAAACATTATATCGGTTGGACTTGTTACAAGATACATTATATATAGATCAACAACAGTATCAAACATTACATGGCAAATGAGAAGAAATATTAAGAATGTTAGTAGCTACTATCAAAACATCCAAAGCGAAAAAAGAATATTAAAAAAATACCACCACTTTTAGTTTTTCACTTTTAGTTGTTAGTTTATTTAGTATGGCTTTATTGCTCCTTTCAACAGTAGTCATCTGATTCGTGCTCTTCTTCTATGGGATAGGACTACGATATCTTGCATTGATACCGATGATATTTATCGGGATATTTTTTGGATATTACGGAGCGACCCAGACCATCAAAGTCAAATGATCTGAAGTCCTGCAAAAATATTCGCTCTACGTCGCATGGATCATCATCCTCGCAGGGCTGGTCGGGATGCTTAATTACTTCTGAATGGATGCAACTTACACCGCATTATGAATACTTTCGCTCAACCTCGTTTTACGGATAATCTCATCTCTCGCTGAATATCAAGACGGGAAAGCGGTCTTTCAACTTTGATTCTATCTCTCCATATTATTTATCCTAATCACAGCGTTTGCGTTTGGATGACGAGCAGCGCTGGGGAACGTGTTTGCGATGCTGCGGGTGATGCATCTAGCAATCACCGCGTTCATAATTTTTATCGTCAATATCCACAAAGACGTTGAAAAGTATCTCCGATATGAATTAGGGATCCTCTCGTTGGGAACCATCTTCCTCTTCGTTTTCGATCAGATAAAAAATGTATATATCTCATTATCCATCAATGCATTGCTCCTGACGGGGCTGTATTACCTCATCTACAAAGTCTTCCAATTCACGCCGCAATCCGACGAGAAAAAAAAGAATATCTCGGTCAGACGTATCCTCGCAGGCGAGAGAATCACTACAGAAAAAAAATATTTCCGTTCAGCTTGGATAGAGCAGTTATACGGTTTCTTGGCGGCGATGCCGGGCGCTACAAAGCAGATCCTAGAGCTTTTCAATATCGTACTAGTCACAATCCTTATCATCTATTACATATGACATGTAGGCAGTTTTGCAAACATCAACCATATTTTCTATCGGCTCACAATCCTCGCATTCGTAGCCAATGTGCTGCTGCTCAAGAAAGTCTGATACAACAGCATCCTGCAAAATCTCGTAGTATTCCTCGTAATCAATTTCGCGATCTATGTGAGCTTGTTCTCATATTTCAACGGCGATATCGGCGCAGTAGCGAGCCGAGGGATCTTCCGAAATATCTTTAGTACAGCGATGATTTTCTATGCGCATAGGGTACCGATGCTGGCGAAGATATTCAACAAGACCGATTATATGTACTGGATTGTTTCCTGTGTCGCAGCGATGGTGGTGAACGTGATATTGCTGATCTATACGCAATTGCCAGGCGAGCTTATCTTCTTCTTGGTGTTGGTGTATGTGGGATTGCAGTCGATGATTGTATATTATGCAGCGAGATATTTAGGAAGGATTCAAACTTTAAACTAACGTTTGAGATACAATGAAAACCTGAGATATCGAAGTGTTTTCATGATATCGAAATTGTATTTTTTATTTAAAAAATATATATCTGATTTTATTTTTAACGAAAAGATCTCCGTCTCAGCGGGGATTTTTTATTTTATTCGATTGGATTTTCCCCCGAAATCACTATAAAAAATATACTTTATTTCTATTTTTTCGTTATGCTCGAAAAAGAGACTCGTTTATTGATAGATACCAAACTCAAGAAAGCTGGCTGGGATATAAATAATCATAGGCAAGTAGTCCTAGAGTTTCCTATAGATAGAAATTGAACTACCTTATTTGCAGACTATGCTTTGTTAGATACTGATGGAAAAGTTCTCGCTATTATCGAAGCAAAAAAGTTTAGCAGATCACCAAGAGATGGAGAATATCAAGCATTGGAATATTCTATCCTTCTCAAAGATAAACAGTGATTTCAACCGTTTATTTTTCTTTCTAATGGAAAAGAAATTCATTTTTATAATTCTGCTGAAGAAGAATCACCAAGAAAAGTCAGGACATTTTTCACTCTGCATGACTTACATAGACTCAAATTTCTCAATGAGACTCAAACATCACCAAATAGTCAACAAGTGGATCCAGATATAGCAAGTAGACACTATCAGATAGCAGCAATCAAATCCGTTACAGAATGAATAAGTGTCGGTAAAAGAAAATTTTTGCTTGTGATGGCAACGGGATGCGGAAAGACGAGAACCGCTATGGGATTGATTGATGTGATGTTGAAAACGCATAATGCGCAAAAGATATTATTTCTCACAGACAGGACAGCTTTGAGGGATCAGGCATTTGACGATGGATTTAAAGTATATTTCCCGGAGGAGCCAAAAACTAAAATAGAGACGGGAAAAACTGATGATAACGCGAGGCTCTATTCAGCGAATTATCAGACAATGATTAATTATTTGGACAGATACAGTAGTGGATATTTTGATATGATTATCGTGGATGAAGTACATAGATCAATTTATGGAGAATGGAGAGCTATTCTTGACCACTTCGATTGCTACCATGTAGGACTTACCGCTACGCCCGTGGATTTTATCGATAGAAGTACGTACAAGGAATTTGATTGTCATGAAAAATGACCGACCTACAATTATTGACTCGATGAGGCGGTACAGGAAGGATATCTCGTGCCGTACAGAGTCTTGATGGCAAGGACACAATTTCAGATTCAAGGAATCAAATGAAGACAATTACCGAAAGACCTCAGAGAACAACTTATCAAAGAATGAAAAAATCCTGAGGACTATAACTTCGAGGGTTCTGAGATCGGCAAAAAAATCGACAACAAAGATACTAATAGAGCTATCATCAGAGAATTTATGGAACAAGCATATAAAGGTGAAGACGGACTTCCGGGGAAAACTATTATTTTTGCGATGAATCAAAAACATGCCGAACACTTACAGGAAACATTCGAGGAACTCTATCCTCACTTAAACAAATTTTCCGTAGTCATTACTTCCAATGTAGAAAGGGCTGACCAATTACTTAAAGACTTCAAAAAATATAAGACAGAGAAGAAATACAGAGTCGCTATATCAGTAGATATGCTAGATACGGGCGTAGATGTTCCTGAATTAGTAAATCTCGTTTTCGCCAAAAAGGTATTATCAGAAGCTAAATTTTGGCAGATGGTAGGAAGGTGAACGAGGTTGCGTCCTAATGTCTACGGTCCTGGAGAAGATAAAAAAGATTTTCTGATTATCGATTTCGCGCTCAATTTCGATGAAGCACACAAGTTCCTACCACCAAACCAACAATGAATATCGCTCCAACAAAAATACTTTGAACTTAAGATAGAACAACTTAAGCTATTTGAGAATAGACAAGATACTAAGTATTTCGAGAAGACAAAAAAAGAGATACTGATTTTTGTCAAAGGATTGAAACCAAACGACGAACTACTCGCTCACAAAGATTTGATTGATAATGTAATGTCAGAATCTATTTTTGATAATATGGCAGTTAATCCATATGAACAGCTTCAAAAACTTGCACCATTAGTAAGATACTATGACAAACATAGTGCTGATGAACTTAGATTTTTAATTAAGAATGAACAGTTTGTAGTCGCCTTAGTAAAGGGCGATGAAACAAAAGTGCTGGTAAATAAGATAGCTTCAGATATTAACGCCCTATCTAGGAATATCAGCAAAGTAAAAGATAAAGAAACTTCTATCAAAGAAGTACTTAGTCCTAAGTACTGGAAAGAAATATCTTTGGATAAGATCCAAGACTTAAAAAAAGAGTTTACCTGACTGATGAAATACAAGGACACCACCAAACCGGAGATTATGATCACAGATATCGAAGATACCGTCATCGAAAGGAGATGGATAGAATACACCGAAGGCAAAAAGATGGCTTCTGATAAGTATCGGGAACTTTTTGTGCATCAGTTGGAAGACTATGCCAAGAGTTCCAAAGCTATCCAGAAGATACTTAACAACGAAGAGTTAACACAAGGCGACATTATAGAACTTGAAACGATGCTCAATAATACCGAGTATCATATCAACGTCCTTAATTTGAGGAAAGCCTATGGGAGACCTACAGCAAGCTTTGAACAGTTAATCAAGGTGGCGTTAGGTAAAGGTACTTTGCCTGGTTGGGAACAAGAGGTAAATCAAATCTTTGAACAGCATATCCATGGGAATAACTTCAACTCTGCGCAGATCAAGTTTTTGCAGATCGTGAAGTCATTGATTATTCAGAAGAAGCATATTACTTACGACGACTTTTATAGTCCCGTGTTTGAGACAACCTTTGGCATGTGAGCGTTTGATAGATTATTTAAGCAGGAAGAAGCGAAGAAATTGATAGAGTTTGTAGAGATATTTAGTTTGTAATCATATATATGCTTATTTATATAGATGAAAGTGGAGATTCGGGTTTTAAGTTTGATCAATGATCAAGTCCATTTTTTTCTATAGCATTAGTTGTCTTCAACGATCACGATGAAGCAATTGCATGTAGTCAAAGAATAGATTTATTAAGAAGAGAGCTTTGACTCCACGATAATTTTGAATTTCATTTTAAAAAAAACTCTGACAAAATCAGACAATTGTTTTTAGAAGCTGTAGCAAATTACAATTTTTTCTATCATGGTTTTGTCTTAAATAAGAAAATCGTAACATGAAAATGATTTCAGTATAAAGATTCTTTTTATAAATGTATATGTTGATATGTTTTCGAAAACGCAAAAGATAAAATAGAAAATGCTACCGTTATTATAGATAAAACATGATCCGAAGGTTTTAAATATGCCTTATGAAAATATTTAAGAAACAAACTGAATACTAAAAATTGTAAGAGGATTAAAAAAGTAGCTATGCACCGTTCACATACGGACAATCTTGTCCAACTTGTAGATTATGTATGCTGAGTAATACATCGCTATTATGGCGACAGTAAAAGTAAAAATGACTTTCGTCGTTTTATATCTCATAGAGAAATCAATGTCCAACAACGACCCAGACAAAAATTATAATAAAGGAAAAACCCTTATCTATCCCGTAAGGGAACGCAGGCCATAAAGACCACAGTTCGATAAGAGCTTCAATTCCAGTATTATTATACTCATATCTACCTTATTTTGCAAGAGAATTTGCTTGACAAACCAATATTTAATAGGTGAGCATTTGATTGGCTGCGTAAGCAGAAGGAAGCGAAGAAAGGATGTCTATCCCGTCTTCAGCGGGAGAGTTTGTAGAGATATTTAGTTTGTAAAAGTTGCAATATGACCTATATTTTCAAAGAAATTCAAATACCGCAAAATGAAAATTTTAAGGATTTTCTCTGAAATGATGGGAATAGATTGCAAGAATTAAATAGCTTATCAAAAATAAATATTTTTATATGACCAAATAATTCTGGAAAGAGTCGCTTTATGAGGGAAATTTCAAAGATAGAAGAGTTTAAATTTATACCAACAAGATTAACATTCAATTTTAAAGACTTTATTACTTCTTTAAATGAATTAATAAAATCCTTGCTTCAAGTTCGAGACCAACAAAATGCTTGATTTTGAAATTTTAATATGTGATCTTTCAGTTTAGATAAAACAACTTTAACTTGAAATTTTGATATATTTTTTTCTAAAAAGAATATTGAAGATATATTATCAATGAAAAATACGTTGAATAAAATACTTTTATGTGATCCTCAAAAACAAAGTTGATGAATTATCTATATGGAAAATGTTAAATTCATTAATTCACTAAAAGAAAAAATTTCTAGTGCATCAGATATTATAAAGAATCTTAATGAATTAGCTTTATTTAAATTTGTTGATTATACAAAAAATTATACTCCAGCCTTAAGATCTGTTAATAACATAAGATGACCTTTAGTAAAATGGGTGGAAGATATGTTCTCTTGACGTTGAACTCAATCAGACGTAACATCCAAAGTAGTAGATTCCTTGAGAGGTTTGATTAATAATGACTTATTTGAAGAAAAAGTAAAAAAAGATTATTTTACAACAGCTGGGAAAGACTATAAAGTGGATATAAATTCTTGACAAAAGCTTAACGAAATAGTAAAAAAGATGCTTTTGTGAACACAAGATCAAAGAAATAAAATCAAGAAATATCAGGAATTTTTGAAGGAGAATTTATTCGATGGGCAGGATATTACTTTGATATCAAAGGATAATAATATTTTATGAAGAGATGTTAATAAAGACAAACGAGATAAAGAAAATGGAATATTACATATAAAAATATGAGACGAAGACGATAGGGCTATTTATGATCTGTGAGACTGAATACAAACGTTAATAACAATTACATTACCGCTATTTGAATGCACTAACGGGCTTTTCTTTATAGAAGAACCAGAATTATATTTACACCCTTGAATGCAAAGAAAACTCATTGAAGTTTTGATTAAAACTTCTGATTTTATTGGGCATCAGTTTTTTATAACAACACATTCAAATAACTTTTTGGATCTGACCCTGGACTTTGACAATATATCAATTTTTAAGGCTAGAAAGACAGAAAACAAACAATTTATCATAGAAAATATTAAGTCAGGTGATGAAAATATATTGCTAGAACTCTGAGTGCAAAAATCATCTATATTTATTGCTAATAGCACAATATGGGTCGAAGGTATTACTGATAGATTGTATTTAGGTAGATATCTTGATCTTTATCAAAAGCAGAAAAAAAAAGAGAATCCAAATTTTATAGAAGTTAAACAAGACATTGATTATTGTTTTGTTGAATATTGAGGTAATAATATTACTCATTTTTCTTTCTTAGATGATGAAAATTGACATGAACAAGTTAATATTGATAGATTATGTGGTAAGTCTTTTTTGATTATAGATGAAGATTGAGAAAATAGAAAAAAAGAGAGGAAAGAAAAATTAAAAGAAAAACTAGAAAAGAGATATAATAAATTACCAGTGAGAGAAATAGAAAATCTATTGTCATTGAACGTGCTAAAAGATGCCGTAACGGAATTAGAAAAAAAATGTTGAAATCAGTCTGTGGAATTTAAAACAAGAATAGGAGATCACAGAAAGACTAAGTTAGGTGAATTCATAGAAAAAAAATTATTGGTAAAAAAGATGAAAACAAGATATAAGGCCAAATGATGAACTATACGAGATAAGGTTAAATTTTATGAAACCGCAATTAAATATATAAACAATTATGAAGATTTATCTGCTGAGGCTAAAGAAGTTGCTGAAAATATCTATCAATTTATCTTAAGTCAGAAAGATAAATAAATATATTTAGTTTGTAAATTGCTATTATGGCACAAAAAAATTTAATTGTAACTAATGATTGAATAAGAAAGAGACTAAAGGACTACACTCCCGATAAAGCGATTTCAGAATATATAGAGAATTCAATTGATGCGCAAGCAAAGAATATCGATATCAATTATGTTTTTGATGATACTTGATATATTTCTAAATTTGAAATAATTGATGATTGAGGAGGATTTTCTGAGAAAGATTTATCTACGACTTTTGATGTTTTTCTTTTTTCAAAGAAGAATAGATCTCTCAATAAGTCAGATGTCTTCGGCAAAGATTGAGTATGAAGACTGACATTTTTCTGTTTTTCTTCTTCTGCAACGTGGGAATCAAGACAAGAGGGATGATATATAAAATTGAAAGTATCTTCTAGAGATTTAAGCAAATATGACATTTTAGATAAAAATTCTAAGAAAAGTAAGTATACAGGAACCAAAGTTAGTTTCGAAGATGTTGGCGTAAGTAAATTCTTCATGGAAACCGATTTAGAAAAATATTTAATCGCTAGATTTTCTTGGATTTTATTATTGAAAGGAATTACAATACGTATAAATAAGAAAGAATTGGAATATAAAAAGTACATATCTATGGAGAAGCTAAGTTCTTTAATTATAGACAAGATAAAATTTGATATAAAATTTATAAAATGGGAAGATAAACTCATAGAGGAAGAATCTAAAAATTATTTTATAAATTCTGCAGACAAGGAAATATTAAAAGAATGAACTTCCTTAAATAGACAATCCGATGATTTCCACCATAGCGTATTTATTCAGTCATCTTTTTTTGATAAGCAAATATTAAATGATGGATGAGATAATCTCTTATTTGAGGGACAGAATAGTCAAAATAATAGAGAAACTTTCAAAGATTTTATGGTTCAGCTAAACAAACAATTAAATGAATTTAGAAGACCATTCATTGAATCGTTAGCCGAGACTTATGTTAACACCAATATCGAAGATATTACTAATGAGGAAGATTCCATAGTATGAGAAATGAAAACAGGAATTATAAAAGAAACAATAAAAAAAATTTATCTGGTTGAGCCTAAGATATTCACCAAATTATGAGACGACCAAAGAAAAATATTTATTAGATTAATATCGGCGATATTGGAAGAAGGAAATAGTCACAAACTTTTTGATATTATAGATAACGTTTTGGCCCTTTCTGACATGGAAAAAGAAAGGTTTGGTACCTTACTTAAAGATATAAAACTATCTAATATAATTAGGACTATTGATATAATAAACGAGAGATTAAATGTAATAAAGTTTTTAGAGCAATATGTTTTTGATGAGGAACTAAAGGCAGATGAAGTACATAATTTGCAAAAATTGGTAGAGAGCCATTATCGATTATTTTGAGATGAATACTTTTTAATCTGAGCAGCAGAACCTGACTTTGAACAGAATCTAAGGAAATTTTTGTTTGTTCTTTATGGGATCGATGAGAAAGTTTATATCGAAAATGAGCATAAAAACAAAGAGTTGGATATTTTTATGTGCAGACAAGACAGGAGATGATGAAACGTAAAGAATATTGTGATTGAATTGAAACACCCTAAAATAAGTCTATGAAGAAAAGAGGTAGATCAGGTGAAGAATTATCTAAATGTAATAACAAAAGAGCCTCGCTTTAATTGATCCAACTATGATTGGAAATTTTTCTTAGTTTGAGATAAATTTGATACCAGTGGAGAAATCAATCAATTGATAGAATCCCATCAAAATTGGGGAGAGAAGGATAGATGACTTATACATAAGGTTCCAACCAATAACGTATCTGTATATTGTAGAAAATGGTCAGATATTATTGAGGAGAATAGAACACGTTTGGAATATTTAAGACAACAGCTAGAAACTACATATGAATCCATATGTAAACATAGTAAAATAGAAAACAAAACTCAATGAGATAAAAAAATAAGCAAATCTTTAGCATCATTAAAAAAATAATAATAATATGCAAACTTATAAACTTTGAGAAATAGCAGACTATATTAATGGTAGAGCCTTTAAGCCAACAGAGCGAGAAATGGAAGGATTGCCTATTATAAGAATACAGAATCTAAATAATTCTGATACTATTTTTAATTATTCTTCAAAAAATATTGATAAAAAATATTTAGTTGAAGATTGAGATTTGTTATTCGCGCGATCTTGATCTTTGTGAGCATTTATACGAAATAGAGGTGACGCATGGTTAAACCAACATATTTTTAAGATAATCCAAAATAAACAAATTATTGATAAGAAATACTTTTATTATTTGTTGCTTTCTCTTATTAAAAATTTTGAGAGCAGAACTCATGGAGCAACTATGGTACATATAACCAAACCAGAATTCATGAACACAAAGATTAATCTCCCACCTCTCGCTACCCAACGCACCATCGTCGATAAACTTGATAAACTCCAGTCCCTCATCGACCTCAAAAAGCAAGCAATCACCAAGACTAACGAACTTACGAAGGCGATATTTTTGGAGATGTTTGGCGATCCAATGACGAATGAGAAAGGATGGGAAGTGAGGAAAATGAAAAGTATCTGTAATAAAATTACTGATTGAACCCACGACACACCAGAAAGATTAAAAAAATGAATCATGTTTATAACATGAAAAAACATTAGACAGTTCCAATTTGATCTTTCTGATCTAGATTATGTATCTTCCGAAGTTCATGAAATCATATATCAAAGATGTAATCCTGAATATGAAGATGTATTATATACAAATATTTGAGTTAATATGTGAACAGCGGTATTAAATACATTTAAGTTCCCTTTTAGTATGAAAAACGTTGCATTATTTAAACCAAATAGAAATAATTTAATATGATATTATTTAACCCACCTATTGAATTTTCAACAATTTAAGACAACCTTACTATGAAATAATTGAAAATGATGAGCGCAATGATTTTTAAGCTTAGATGTTTTAAGAAATTTAAATATTCCACTTCCGCCGCTTTCTCTTCAGCAAAAATTTGCCGACATCATCACCAAGCTCCAAGCTAGTACTGATAAGCATAAGCAAGCATTAGCGAAGTTGGAGGAACTGTATCAGGCGACAATGCAGAGTAGTTTTAAATTATAAGGAATAATGGCAGATCTATCATCAATAGATAAACAGATATTAGAGCAATGATTCCAAATGAAAGGATGATATGTTCTTGATTTTTCAAATAGAACAATGTTAGATTTTTTCCACGATGATGTTGGTATCAATATCTATGACGAAAAATATAGCCAGAATGGAGAATCAAAAGCTAGTAGAATGAGAAGTTTTTGGACTTTAGAAAGTAATCAAATGATTGCCAAGAGCATAATAAAGCTCATTGAATATATTGAAACCAAGATTGCTATGGGTTATTTAAAACAGATAGATTTTCCGGATGCTAGATTAAAGGAATGAAAAAAAATATGAATGAAACTATTAGAGCAAAAATCTGATGACTTAGAGATAAAGCCAGAAATTGATCTTTCTCAGGAAATTGGAAAACATTTAAAAAAAGCAGAAGATGAAATTAAGAAAACAGACTATGATTGAGCAATCGGCACTCTATCTACATTTTTAGAGGAGTTTTTTGAATGATTACATATAAAAATTACTTGAGAATCTTTATGAGAAAGTGCTGATCTTAAAAAAGATTTTGTTAAAATTAAGAATTTATTAAATCTAGTGCCTGACTGACATGCGGATCAACTAATTAAACAAATGTTAATGTGATTTTCTCAAATAGTAGATGCGATAGATAGATTATGTAATTCTATGTGAGATAGACATAGAAAATTGAAAGATAAAGAATGAAAAATAAGAATTAAACCGCTAAAACATCATGCATTATTGATGTTAAATTCTGTAAAGACGTTAACTTGGTTTTTGAATGATTCGTATGAATATCAAATTAAAAAGAAAGAAATATCCAATTTCCCATTGCCTGCAGAAGTAAAATCATTTAATGAGCTAATACAAATTATAAAAAGTTTTCCTGGTGATCATGCTATAAAAATTTGAAACAAACTATTTAAATTATCCCTAGAGTGAATAGTGAGATTAAGAAAAATATACATTAAAGAATAGTAAGAAATCTAACATATCCCTAATTTTTTTATAGTTATTCATCAAAATCCGCAAATATCTATAAAATTATTTTATAGGTATTGGGTATACATTATCTCCAAAATCTAACATATCTCATAAATATGTTAAAAAAACGAAGAAAATCTAACATATACTTGCAAATACTTGATTCCCCGTCGAAGAATACTAAACTTCGGTAACTACCATACCTGTTCCGAAGTTTAGTATTCTTCCATCACTAGCCACAAGATTCCAGTTCTCGACTGTTTTTTTTTATTTTTAATATTGTTTACGCATTAGAAAAATAAGATGCAAATTTCCTCTTGCAATCTGTCATCAAAAAAACACAATATTGCTGGATTTAGATGACAATAATAAAAATGAATATACCGATCAATCAGTTTAAAACTATAGAAGAAAAACTCAGAATCTATGATAAACCATTCATAGAAATTTCTCTGTTGCAAAAAATTTTGGATAAATTCGCTCCTAAATATAGAATAGATACTTTATGTAGTCGTTGATTACTCTCTCCTATCCTAAGGTGAGAACTCTATCTCAATCTGCTCTCAAGCAAAAAAAAATGACTGCTGGCTACGACAATCTTAGCACAGTATGGAAAAAATAAATTGTATTCCATAGGAGGAATGTATCTGTACAATCAGTATCATTTTTCCCAGCAGCTTGCGAACAAGATTACAGTATACAATGCCAGTACCCGTGGCGAGAGAAATATAGCCGGATATACGTTTATTTTTCGTCAGGTCAGACCGTCATTTTTTCGAGGGATAGAAAAAGTGGATGCTCAGTGATATGGGACGTACAATCGTATGACTAGTGAAAGAGCGCTTATCCAGATGATTGATGAAAACGATGGAAAGATGGAATATGTCGAAGATATTTATCAAGAGATCAAAAAGAAAATAATCTCTCCAACCAAACTTATTTCTCTTTCTCAGAAATATTGTAGCCAAAGAGTACAAATTTTAGTAAAACAATTTTTGGAACTATGACCACGCTGATAGATCGTATTGATACACTTTTGTGAACAGCGCTTCCTATAGAAAACGAGGAAGATCTTTTATCGATATTTGAAAAAAGCAATACAGCCAATTTTGACAAAGAAAAATTTGAAAAAGATTTTTATCTGACCATACTTCTTCAACGGATTTCCATCAACATCCCAGAGATAACCTTCAAAGGAGGAACATGCCTCAATAAGGTATATTATCCCTATTTTCGTCTGAGTGAAGATTTAGATTTTTCTATAAGTATTGAAGATCCTCTAGTAAATACCAATGGAAAAAGAGAGAAATTTGCTCAACATCTGAGAGAAAAAATGAAAAAAGTTTGCAAAATTATGAATCGGAAGTTGAATGCTGATGAATATCATCACAAAAGAGCACAAGGCAACCATTTTTTAAAAACCAAAGAATACACCTATCTCAAATACGTGATTAGCTACACGAGTATGTTTAGTCAGCAACAACAGACAATCAAAATAGAAGTGACCTATACCAGCAAACAATACTTGCCATCAACAACATGAACAGTCCATGCTGTATTTATTGATCCGATTCTTGAAGAGCCCATCTTTGATGAGATGAGTATCACGTGCCTGTCTTTGGAAGAGATGATGGCAGAGAAGATGAGAGCTGCGCTGACACGTCAATTACCAGCGATCAGAGATTTCTTTGATATCTGGTATATGCAGCAGCAAGGCTTTGATTTTGTTAGCATTCAAGATCTTATTGCTCACAAAGTAGCAGAATCAGAGAGTGGATATACTATTGATGATCACTATGATGCTTTGAAAATACAGATAGCAAATGATCTCGATCCTGTTTTATGAAAAAAATATCCTGATTTTGATTTTGACCAGATATTCAATTTTGTTTTATCTTTCAAACACTAATCTCATGCTCAACCCCGAACTTAAATCACAGATTAACTCATTACGAAATACCTTTCGATCATGAGGGATTGCTAATCCATTGACTGCTATAGAACAGATTTCTTTTCTTATTTTCATGAAAAGATTGGACGAATTAGACAAACAAAATGTGCTTAAAGCAAACAGAGTTTCTTCTTTTAAATATGCCTCACTTTTTGAGGGCAATGAAAAGCTTAGACGAAGCCACTGGATCCAAATGCCTGCAGAGGAAATGTTTACGTATGTAAGAGATGCTGTTTTTCCATTTATCAAAACATTGCATACAGAAGAATGATTTGCAGGAAATCTAAAAGACGCAAATCTCGTTATTCCCAAAGCAAGCATGTTAGTTACTGCGGTAAATATTCTAGAAAATCTTCATATTACAGAACAAAACGAAGATACTTCAGGAGATATTTATGAATATCTTTTGAATGAAATCGCAAGTGCGTGAAAAAACGGACAGTTCCGTACACCAAGACATATCATCCAAATGATAGTGGATGTCGTTAATCCAAATAAACACGATAAAATAGCTGATTTAGCAGCAGGAACCGCAGGATTTTTGATCAATGCCTACAAGCATATTTTAGAACAAAATACCTCAAAAGATGCTCTTTTTTCTGATGAATTCGGAACCCATTATCCCGCAGATTTACTTGATGAAAAAGATCGGAAAAGACTAAAGTCTGATGGATTGACGGGGTTTGATTTTGATAGTACGATGGTTAGAATTGCATTGATGAACTGTATCATGCACGGTATTGCCACACCAAATATAAAATATCAAGATACCTTAGGGAAGCAATTTTCTCATGCTCCAGAATTTGATGTGATTTTGATGAATCCACCGTTTAAGGGGAGTATAGATAAAGGAGATATTAATCCTGATTTTACACTTGGAACAACGAAAACAGAATTATTGTTTATGGAATTAATTTATAATAAATTAGTTGTAGGGGGTAGATGTTGAGTAATCGTTCCAGACGGAGTTTTGTTTGGCTCATCCAACGCTCACAAAAAATTGAGAGAACTATTGTTAGAAAATACAGACCTCAAAGCAGTTATTAGTTTACCATCATGAGTATTTAAACCATACGCTGGAGTAAGTACAGCCGTACTTATATTTACTAAATGAGATGAGACAAAAAAAGTGTGGTTCTATGATCTGCAAGCCGATGGCTTTAGTTTGGATGACAAAAGATCTCCAATCAACGATAACAATATTCCTGATGTATTAGCTAATTTTGCAAAATGTGTAACTGATCGTAAGTATGATAATGAGCCTAGCAAGTGAGATAAATGGTTCCGAGTAGATAAGGAAGAGATTAAAAAAAATAATTACGACCTCAGTATCTCCAAGTATAAAAAGATAGAATATATAGCAGTGAAGTATGAAAATCCAAAAGTATTGATTGGTCAGATTAAAGAAATTGAAGGTCAGATTCAAAAAGGTTTGGATGAAGTAGAAAAGATGATTTAGTACAATGTTATTTATCTACTAAATTTGACAATAATTTTAAAGTACGTATAATTATATTAAAGACTTTTATTGATAATCTATTCTAATGGAGAAAGTTGATATTACCGTCAGAGGCTTAGTTGATAAGGTAAAAAGGTGAGAGCTTGCTCTTCCAGAAATGCAAAGAAAATATGTTCGGCCATCATCTCGTGTCCGTGATTTGATTGATTCTTTATATAGATGATACCCTTCTGGTACAATATTAGTACGAGCAACAGATGAATTTGGTAATGAAAGGGAGTTGGCTGTAAGACCAACAGAGGAACAGACAAATCAAAAACAATTACTATTAGATGGACAACAAAGGATCACTTCTCTATCTGCTGTCATAAACTGAGAACCAATTATCGTAAAGTATCGCAGAAAACCAATAGATATTTTATTTAATTTAGATCATCCCGAGTGAACCTTATCAGAAGTTATAGAGGATGACGAGACTGATATACCAGAAGATTTCGAGGAGTTAGAAGATGAAGAAACAGCCAAATATGATATTCAAGAAGAATTTAAAAAAAGAACTTTTGTTGTGGCCACTAAAACATTGAAGAATAATCCTAGTCGGATTTCAGTATCAGATGTATTTAGAAAGACAGAGAAAGAACTCTTAAAGCCAAAGGGTATAAATTCTGATGACGATATATGGGATTTTTATTCTGCAAGGATACAAAAGTTAAAATGAATTCAAGAATATCCATATGTAATGCAGGTTCTGGATAAATCAATGTCATATGAAGAAGTGACGGAAATTTTTGTTAGAGTGAATTCATTAGGTATAAAATTGAGATGAAGTGATTTGGCATTGGCACAAATAACCTCAAAGTGGAAAGGATTTATGAATGAAGTTGAAATATTTTCTAAAGAATTCTGAAATGATGCAGACTATATTGTTGATACCAACATTACCATACGTTTGCTGGTTATACTCATTACACATCAAAGTAAGTTTCAGACCGTATCAAAAATAAACAAAGAGACGTTCCAGAAGCATCGACCCGCTGTTATGGACTGATTGCGTTTTGTTGTAGATTTTTTGAGAAATAACGCACAAATAAATGATTTAGGATATCTATCTTCACCATTCCTATTATTGCCTCTAGCAGTATATGCAATTAATAATAAAGAAAAACTTTCTTCTGAAAATGAAAGAAAATTACTAAAACGATTTTTCTTGGCTCATATGAGAGGACATTATGGTATGTGATCAAGCGAATGATTGTTGGATGCTGATGTATCCATATTGTTTAAAACTAATAGTGTTGATGAGCTTATTAATCAACTAAAATTACATGTTAAAAAGTTTATTGTTGATAGCGAGGATATTGCGTATAAATCAATAAGAAGTCCTTTATTCTCAATGCTTTATTTTGTATTGAAAGCTAATGGAGCGAAGGATCGAAAGACATGACTGGGTTTATCTGATAAGAATATTTGAAAATCGCATAAAATACAATTCCATCACATTTTCCCAAAATCACTAATGAAAGATAAATATGATCAAAAGGAGATTAATGAAATAGCAAATTTAGCATTTATATCGTGAGGTACGAATAAATCAATAAGCAACAAAGAGCCAATCGTTTACTTCCAAGATATCATTAAGAAACGCAAAATGGAAGCATTGGACTCACAACTAATCCCTTCTCAAAAAGAGTTATGGAAGCTAGATAGTTATAAATCGTTTATAGAATTCAGAAGAAATGAAATAGCGACCAAGATAAATGAATTCATGGAGAACATAGAAAGTGGAAAAAAAATGAGTAATGAAATGGATATTGAAGAACTTATTGAAGAATGAGAAACAGAGAAGATAGAATTCAAATCATCTATAAGATGGGATCTAATTAGAAATGAGATTAATAAAGAATTAGAGATAAAGGTAATGAAAGAAACTTGTGCCTTCCTTAACACAAACTGAGGGATTCTACTTATAGGTATTGACGATAATAGTAATATACTAGGATTAGAAAATGATTATAAGACATTGTGAAAAAAGCAGAATAAAGATTGATTCGTACTAAAATTTACTGAACTCATCAATAATTTTCTTTGAAAAGAGTTTCATCAATTCATTTCTGTTAGCATCAAAAACATTGACGATAAAGATATTGCGGTAATAAAAATATCGCTGAGCGATAGACCATGTTTTGTGAATAATAACAATAAAGAAGAATTTTATATTAGAGCGGGGACTAGTGCAGAACCTATGTCAATAAGTGAAGCCAATAAATACATTCAATCTCATTGGAAAAATTAATTTATCTTCATATCTCTTATGGTTGCTACTATTATTCTCATCCTCTGAGACATAACTACTCAAAATACTGATGCTATCGTTAATGCTGCGAATAGTACTCTTTTGTGATGATGAGGCGTAGACGGAGCAATTCATCGTGCAGGCTGACCAATGATTTTACAAGCGTGTCAAAATATTACAAGAATTGAATATCCCAAAGGCTTGCCTACAGGTGAAGCAGTAGCTACCGTATGATGAAATCTTCCCGCTAAACGAGTGATCCATACGGTCGGTCCAAGATTCTCGGATTATAAAAACGATGACCGAAAAGATGATCTATTTCATTGTTACGAAAATAGTTTGAAAATCGCATTGGATCATGGGATAAAAACGATTTCGTTTCCATCGATCAGTACGGGCGCTTATGGATGTCCGATAGAGGAATGTAGTAAAATCGCAGTAGAAACAGTAAGAGGATTTGTTGAATTATATCCAGAAATCGAAGAAGTTAGATTTGTATTATTTTCAAATAAGGATTATTGAGTATATCAGAAATTAATATAATTCTCTCTCATACCCACGACCGAATATATGTGATTATGGGAATCTATAAACAATCTAAATTTTAACAGCATCGAATTCGATGCCTTTAAAAATGAAACAGGAACAAATGTATTTACACTTCCTCCCTCCCCGCATGCCTCAACCAACCCTCCGCCGCACCAGGACGCGGAGGTTTTTCTTCAACATGCCATTGGTAATCGGTAATAATATAAAAGCTACCTCTACTCCTATATACGAATGAGAAGCGATTTTGTGACAATAAAATATGTAATAACATATAAAAGTGAAAATTAACTTGCAATTTTATCGGAATTTGGTAAAATTACATCAATATTTACTTTTAAGATAGTCATGGTGAGTGTATATTCATTGATTATAAACAATCATGATATCATAGATCAAAGCATCGATGCCGTGCTTGCCAAAAGTATCATACGTCTTACAGATGAAAAGATTTTTGAGAAAATGTCCAAGAAAATAGACGAAGCAATATTTTTTTTTCTTCAATCAAACATGATTCCTGACTGACATTACATTAAGCATCTTGATTGACCGATCCATGAATTCAGAATTTCGATACCTTGTTCAAATTTTTTTTTAAGGATATTTTTTGCCCTCGAAAAATCTAAATTAATATTGTTGACGAGTTATCTCATTAAACCGCAGAAATACGATGACAAAAAGAATGTTCAACAAGTAGATAGGTTATATGACGAGAAGATACAAGAATCCAAGAAGATTTATGAGGATTTTAGATTCACAAAACACCAGAAGTTCACCTATACGGAAATCAGATAATTTTTATTCTTTTATACCGATAGATGCCTATCATCAAAAATCACAAACCAAAACGAGTTAAGTACCTCAAGGACGATGGATGACAGCAGATGCTACAACTTATTGTTTGAGGTAATATTTTTCATTGGAGAAAATATAAGTGATTATCTCAACAGGAATTAGCGCAAAATGCGAAACTTACTCAGAGTATCATATCAGAACTTGAAAACGGTGATTATAATCCGTCTTTGGAAGTGCTTCAAAAAATAGCATTAGCATTGGATATCGATTACGAACTTCTGACCAAAAGAAAAATCACGCGAAAAATGATAGAAACAATAGATTATATAACAGCTAAGATAAAGGACATAGATACACTAAAAGCTATGAAAATGCTTTTTATCATAGATTATGAATCTTTACAGAAGAATAAGGAAAAACTGATTTGACGGGAATATCGAAGATGGAATCGATGACCTTTTAATAGAGAAATCTACGATGCAGAAAATATTTTTGCTAAGGGTAAGCATCAGATATATAAACCGATATCATGCAAGACGTATCTTGTATTAGAAAAAAATGATAAGAAATTTATTGATTTGATTATAGAAAAATTTTGACATATGTCGGCAACAAATCTTATGGAATATACATATAAACTGGAACCTATGAAATGATGCACTGTGTGATGAAACGAAAGGATCTGAGAAAAGATATTTTAAAATTTTATTAAAACTAATATGGAACCAACTGTTACTATTTCAACCGGTGGTATAATAAATCTTAATATAGATCAATGAAAAATGATGAGTGATCTTTGAAACGGTCTACGAAAGGTTTTTGGCGCTAACGGTAATCGATGGAAACTACTTATAATATTTGCAGTGATATTGTTTTTTGCTCGATTGAAAAATAGGCATAAACATAAGGCACGAGAAAATAAAGAAAGAGAAAAAGCAAGAATATGGAAAGAAGAATATAAAGGATAATCAGTTAAAAATTTTCCCCTCCCCGCACACACCACAAATCTCCGCCCTCTCCGGCGGATTTTTTTCTACCACAAAAAAACAGAGTCGGACAAACCGACTCTGCTACTACCTTAGGATGCTAACATCTCCAGAAGCACTTCTTTATCTTTATCGCCTCTTGAATGTGTCCATACTATACCAAGATTATCTTCAATGAATTTTTTCAGATCTTTGATATGTTGTTTGTTTTTGTTGGGATTTTCCAGCAATATCCTATAAATGTGGATGCTAAGATCGATGCTTGATTCCCAACTTACACTGATATGCTTTTTAACTTCAGTGAGGAAGTAATCGTCTCCGGTTGCTAATAAGCCTTCTTTTGCACCTCTAAAATCTTTAACGGTGAGCTTCATAGATTCCAGAAGCTCTGAATCCGGTTTTAACCAGTACAATTTTAGCTTAGAATCGAAATGTTCGCTATGCTTTTTTGCAAAATCAAAGAAACGGATATCCTTGGTCAATGCAAATGCATCGATTGCATACGTGATGATATGCGGTTCTTTCTTTCCATAAAAATATTCTATCACATACATCAGCACATCAAGCACACGGACGTCTTTGGATGCTTCATATTTTTCTCCAAGCATTCTACAAGATTCTGGTGCGAGATCGTAGATTTTCACCATCTTAGCTTTCTCGAAGAACGCATCTTTTTTCGTCATCAATGCGGCATCGATAAAGACATCCAACGGTCTTTCTTGATCCAACGCTTTGAACCATAAGTCCTCGATACGTTGATCAGGAATCTTTTTATAGACCTCTTTGAGATAATGAACAGTCATACCGGAAGATAATTTTACAATCTGATCTACGATATCGGATTTTTCGTTCTTGGAAGTGCAGATCTCATGATACATCGTTAATTTATCCTTTTTACGTCCAGGATTACTCTCATTTTGGATATCATTGAGTATCCAAAGCATAGCGATTTTTTTATTTTTGCGATCAAGTTTTGGGAAGAGCTGAAATAACGTTCCGAAATCGTGCAAGATCAAAGTATGCTTGATATGTACAATCTCTTCGAGTAAAAAATGTTCAAGTTCTTTATGTTCTGTCGCAAGCGTAATGATGATATATACTTCTGAATCGTTTTGAGCGAAATGTTTCTGTATTTTATCCATCCAGGGCTTAATGTGTTCTTTAAGCTGTGGTGCATAAAAATAGAGACAGGCAAGTTCTTGCCAGTTGAGATGATCAGGAAGTACATCAGTGGTTTTGTTGATGAGTTTGATGATGTTTGAAGTGATACCATAAACGGTAAGTGTACCGTTGCTGGCGATTTTGTTGTTTGTTTGTTTTTTCATAGTTTTATTTGGTTTTTTTGTTTATATGAGGATATATTTTTGTATATATAAGTCAATAGTATTGTTTTTGCTTTATTCTAAATGATATATCTGTTTTTTAACTGAAAATAGAAAGAATTGAAGCAATTGACATTTATAAGCGAATAAATATAAGAATATACAAACAAAAAATAAAACAATCTAAAAACCATAAAAAATCATGAATACTCCCCAACAAATTTTGACAGCAGTATTGCGATCACCGCGATTCCAATTGTTTAAAAGCGGAATATCTCCCCATGAAGTATCTTTTATAGAAAGGTTGAGAGCTTCACGATATTACCAAAATTTAGAGATCATAGAAAATAGCAAAAATGGACGTTGTTTCATGACATGGCAATGTTCTAGCGGAGAGTTTATACTCTGTCCTATTTCGGATTCTAAATTTTACTTTTCAGGTATTGCAATATATGCCAAGAAAAAGAGATCAAGAAAAGACAAACAAGAATCTGAATTTTCTGAACCGCTTTCTGTGACCCCGGTGATAAAAGCAGAAATCAAAGAGATTAAAGAGATATTCTTAGAATACTCAAAAAATGCAGGAATGTATTTCAAGTAACCCCAAAAGAAACAAAAGTATGGAACCAGCAAGTGTGATAAAATGCATCCATTGGATCATCTCGTATGTGAATGCTTGTCTGTAGATTAAGTTGCTCTCCGCGTATTGTCGGAGAGTTTTTTTATTTTTTTCCTTGAGATTGACATTTGTATGGAAATATATACAAATGAGATCTAAACAAAAAAATATCTCTCATGAAAACAAATGACTTTAAAATTTCGACAGGAGTGTTTGACCGGTATGACCATGATACCATATCAACACGAACATTTTATATGGTGATGACTGCATTCCTTTTTTGGGGCTTTTTTGGCACCGCAGGGGTAGCTCACTTCGCTATAAAATATCCATTTGTACTTAATTTTTGGCAGGCATTAGTGCTAGGCATAGGCGTGCCTCTGCTAGGAATCGTTATGGCTTTCAAAAGCGAAAATACGATTATTTCCTTTATCGGATATAATTTGGTTGTGATACCTTTTGGAGTCTTGCTCTGCAGTATCATGTATCAGCACAGTCCTGTGATCATAAGGAATATCTTTGGATTGACTGCAGGTATAGGTGTGTTTATGGGAAGCATAGGGGCAATATTCCCCAACTTCTTTAAACAGATAGAACGTTCTTTGTGGCTCGGTCTATCTGCATTAGCATGGGTAGGGATTGTAGCTATCAGTATTCCATCATTGCATATTGGCGGAGCTGAGTATCTTGGAACAGAGATATTCGCATTGTACATAGGCTACAATATGCACCGCGCATATGAGATGCCAAAGACGATTGATAATACCTTGGATGTCTGTATATGTATGTATGTGGATGTATATATAGATATCATCAATATGTTATTGAATATGCTCAGAAGTCTGCGCAAAAGTGAAAGAATGTAATAAGTTGCTGGGTATCGAAACCAGATAGTGCTCTCCGTGTTTTTCGGAGAGTTTTTTTGTTGATTGTAAGATATGTCCACTTGCAATCCTCAATAAAATTTTTACAATTCAGCTGTTGCCAAAATTTATATGCAAGCCTATGGAATGAGATGCTCAACTTTTAGCATCTTTTTTTTGTTGTGAGGAGAAAAAAAAGGATGAAGTATATTTTTTTATCCTTTATCATACTACCATGAATATGACATTAAAGACGTTTGACGCGTATAAACACATGAACAAATACCGTCAAGAGTATTGGAAAGCTCGTGAGTTAGCCAGGATTCTCGAGTATTCAGATTATCGTAATTTTATCAATGTAATCGACAAAGCGAAGGAAGCGTGTAAAAACAGTGGTAATGCGGTATCTTACCATTTCGGTGATATCAACGAGATGGTAGAAGTTGGCTTATGAAGCCAGAGATCATTACCAAGCTATGCTCTATCTCGTTATGCATGTTATCTTATCGTACAGAACGCCGATCCTGCAAAAGAGATAGTTGCACTTGGACAAAATTATTTTGCTTTTCAGACAAGGAAGCAGGAAGTACAGGATCAGTATATAGAAGATAGTAAAAGGATGTATCTGAGAGAAGAGATGAAAACACACAATAAAAAATTGATGAGTACAGCCAAGAAGGCTGGAGTGAATGATTATGCCAATTTCAATGATGCAGGATATGTATGATTGTATGGTATAAGAGTGAAACAGATCCAGGAGATGAAATGATTGCAAGGGAAAAACTTATTTGACCATATCTGAAGCGAAGAGATGGCAGCAAATCTGTTTCGTGCGACTCAGACAGAATCAAAGATCAAAAGAGAATGAATCAGATGACAGGATAAAGCAAGTCTGACTCATTTTGAGGTTGGAAAAAAAGTAAGAAAAACAATCCAAGAAATTGGGGGCACTATGCCAGAAAAATTACTTGCAGCAGAACATATAAAAGAGGCAAAGAAAAGGATAAACAACCAGAAAAAATTAAAATAATTATTGTTTTTTAGATAAAAAAATTCCATCACTGTTAGTTATTAACTTTTAGTTGTTAGTTGAAATATCATGATCCGAAAAGTGAAGACGTATGCCAATGTGGGACTCGAAGGCCACGAGATTATAGTCGAAGCGGACTCCAGCAAATCGCTGCCCACCATCGAGATTGTCGGGCTGCCTGACACCGCCATCAAAGAATCAAAAGAGCGTTTGAGAGCGACGTTCCGCAATGTCAACATCGAGCTCCCCAAGAGAAAGATTGTGCTCAATCTCTCGCCTTCCGACATCAAAAAAGTCGGGACGAGCTTCGATTTGCCGATGGCGGTCGCGATTTTATTGCTGATCTATGAAGAGAAAATTTCGCTCCAGACGGACGAGTTCCTTTTTTTTGGAGAGCTGTGACTCGACGGAAATATCAAGAGAGTGAACGGGTTGTTACCCTGTGTCATCAGCGCGATGACGAACGGATACAAACATTTTTTCGTGCCGGAAGAGAACGTGTACGAGCTGGAATACGTGCCCGGCATAACGGTCTATCCGCTCAAAACATTTCAACAGATCGTAGAGTATTTCGTCTCCGGCAAAGCGTTCTCGTCTATCGACCAAGCAAAAGATATCGAGCATCTCTACCAAAAAAACAACACACATGAGGTGGATTTCGCACATATCAAATGACAGCTGTTGGCGAAGAGAGCATTGAGTATCGCAGCAGCGGGACTACATAATATCATCATGGTAGGAGCGCCATGAAGCGGAAAGACATTGCTGAGCAAAGCGTTGCCGAGCATCCTGCCGCCACTGGGATTCGAGGAGATCCTGGAAGTTTCACAAGTGTATTCCATCGTCGGAAAGCTGAGTAAAGAGACGCCATTGATCACCAAGAGACCGTTCCGTCAGGTGCATCATACCGCTTCTAAAATCTCTATTACTTGAGGGGGAGCGCGTTTGACGCCGTGAGAGATTTCGCTCGCACACAAATGAATCCTGTTTTTTGACGAGCTGACAGAATTTCCACGCGAAGTGCTTGAGGTACTGCGCCAACCGCTCGAAGACAAAAGCGTTGTGATTTCCCGCGTCTCAGGCACCATCCAGTATCCGGCAAATTTCATGTTCGTAGCGGCGATGAATCCTTGTATCTGTGGATATTACAAAGATCCAGAAAAGAATTGTGGCTGCTCGTATATGGATATCAAGCGTTATCAAGCGAAAATTTCATGACCGTTGCTCGATAGGATAGATATGGTGCTTGAAATCCCGAGAGAGAATATCGATAGGATTCTCGACAACATCAAATGAGAGAGCTCTGAAAGCATCAGAGAAAAAGTCGTTTCTGCATGGAGGATCCAACAAAAAAGATTTATCTGACTGAACATCACATCCAACTCGCAGATCACATCACAGCATATCGACGAACTGATCCCTCTCGACGAACCTTGCAAAAACTTTTTGGCGGAAGCGGCGAGAAAATTGACCTTATCTACGAGAATCGTTCATCGTACGATTAAGCTTGCAAGGACCATCGCCGACATCCAAGGCCAGGAAACGGTGACAATCAATCATCTCGCTGAAGCGATGCAGTATAGAAGCAAGACGATGTTCGTGGAAGCGGAATAACTACATTAATTTTAAATTTTGAATTTGAAATTTACAATTTGAAAACGTCATCAAGTATTTTAGTTGTATAAGTTAGACACATGTATGATTTGGAAAGAAGACTTTTGGATTTCAGTAAAAGATTGCTCTTATATATAAGAGACAATCGTATTGAGTATATTAATAGAAATATTATTGATCAGGTATTGAGATCAGGGACAAGTATTGGAGCAAATTACCATGAAGCAAATTGAGCTAATGGTAAAAAAGATTTTGCAAACAAAATACATATTTGCAAAAAAGAAGCGAAAGAAACATTTTATTGGTTGGAATTATTACAAAGTGTTTTGAAAATATATTCACCAGAACTTCAGGAATTAATAAACGAAGCAAAAGAAATAATGTATATTTTCAATACTATAGCCAAAAAAGTGAAGACATACTAGCATTTTAAAATTATAAATTATAAATTTCAAATTATTATTTGTATTCGTTACGAATTTATATATAAATTCGTTATATTTATTTTCTATGAAAATCGTAATGCTAGCAAAACAATGTGTATCCATCACTGACTTAAGATTCAAAACCAAAGAATGTCTTGCAGGATTATGACGCCATGAAAAATACGTATTCATAAATAATAAACCTGTTGCCGTGCTTGTAGATATTTCGCAATTCGAAAAATGGAATAAGCTCTTTGATTTTGATAAGGAACACATCGACCAGAAAGATTTCGTAGAATATTTAGCACGTACTTCAAAACAATGACCAAAGCCCGACAAAAGAAAATAGATGCGATGCCGGCGAATATGAGAGTGATATTGCTGCATATAGTCCAAGATATTATAGCACTCCGTGTGTCAGGATATGATATGTCTCCTTTGCAATGAACTTCATGACTGCGAAGAATCAGAAAGTGAAAATTTAGGATAATATTTACTCAAGAAGGGAATATTTGAGTGATAAAGAAAATAGATGTCAGGGGTGATGTATATAAGGGAATATAATTTATTTTATGGATAGAGCGCAAAGAGCGAGATTTATACTTCTGCTAATTTTTTCAATGATTGGAGAAAATCAGATAATCATCTCAAATATTGCTCATTTTCAATCTTATGAATTGCTTCATCAGAGAGATGTACAGCAATATATTTTTTCAAGTCACTCATATCTCCAGTCAAAAAATATTTTGTAAAACAGTCTTCTAATTTAGGAAATGATTTAAATATCATAGAAAAATAATTTTTCCATTCGGCATATGTTGCTGATATAGGTCTGTACGAGAATTTATCGGATGGATATTGAAAATACATTTTCTGGATATAATATTCGATAAGTCATTCCTCGATCATAGTGGTATCAAATCCATCAAAACAGAGATGCATTCCTTCATGGATTACAAGATGCACAAACTCATCTCTATTGCGATAAAAATTTCATTGATTGATAAAAGTGTGTCCACTGATACGATCAGCATGTTCAGTAAGTTCATCAGTTATACGGGTAACAGAACGGAGAGATAAAGGAGCGTTTTTTTTGAATAGAGACAAGAAAGAATTCTGAAAATATGTCTCCGCATCGTTGATTGTAGTGATGATGCCAGGGTCTGGTGAAGGGATAACTCCAGCTAAATTTCAACGGCTTTGTGAAATCATATACAAAATCACTTCTTCTATTTTGCGATTATTATCCGTTTGATAACTATGTGTTTTTTTGAGATAAAAACGAAAATCTTTAGAAGCTCGTTTTTCGTTATTTTTGTATTTTTTGAAATAATATTTTCCAAGATCTTCATCTGATACATGTGACGGACAATCTACAAATGAACGTTTTCTTTCTGAGATCAATAAGCAGAATTCCAATATTTGTTGGTTATTATATACACCTGCAGATATGAGGTGTTTCTTGATCATTTTTTTTAATATATCCCTATCATGATCATTGCACTTCCTATAGATGATCATATAGAGGGAAAGGAGAGTCTTGAGATGAGGAATAGTATCAAAATTTTCTTTCAGATTTGAAAATAGTGATAACTTGTCATCGATATATGCAAAATTTGATTGGATATCTTTTTCAAGAATATGATGTCGATCGAGCACATGCAAAATATCGGTACGCAGAATATCTGGAATATCGCCGATATTTTCCTGTCAGGAAGATATGATGTTTTTTTTAGGATTTTTATTCATATGAGTAGAGATTTTTCTTGTATAAAAGGATATCCCAATAAGAGCATGAGGAGTACATCTCAATTATATCCCTTTCATATAAAAAAATCAAATTTTTTGCATAAAAAAAAGGCGCTGAAATACAGCGCCTTACTTGTTTTCTTATTTGCTATTGTTTTTTTTCTTCTTCGGTGTCAGCTCCAGAAGTAATCTCATTGAATTTTTTGCCGGTCACTTTTTCCAACATGGATATGCCCATAAAATTTTCAATCATATTTCCACCATGTTCACCACCACCTACGATGATATTGTCCGGTACTAGTTTAACTTTTCCTGCTACTATAGACTCAATCATTTTCAGCTTAGCATAATCTTTGCCCATTGCTTCTACAGAAAGCTTATATGCTTCAGCTGTGGATTTACCTTTTGCAAGGATAATCGCGGCATCAGCATTACCTACTTTTGTAATTTTTTCTGCATCTGCTTCAGCATTGAGTTTGGTGGCTTTAGCATTTGCTGCTGCAATAACTTCTTGATTCGTAGCATCAGCAGCAGCTTTGATTTTAGTAGCTTCGGCCGCACCTTCAGCTTCTTTGATTTTAGAATTAGCAAGGTTTTTTGAGATATCTACTCCTCGTTCAGAGATAACCACATCTTTTTGCATATCTGCTTGTGCAGTAGCATTTTCAAGTTTGTTACGTCCTTCTTGGGCTTCTCTTTGTGTATCAAAAGTTTTCTTTTCCTGCTCAGCAATCTGACGATCAGTAACCGGTTTAGTTAATTTTTCCGGTAAGAGAATATCAGCAATCATAGTATCTTTGGACTCAATATGATGAGCTTTCAATACCATCTGAATGTGTGCTTTCGCTTTTTCCTGCAGTTCAGAACGATTAGTATACAATTTAAGCGCTTCTACGGATTGTGCAGCATTCCTGAAATGTGAACTAATTGCTGGTTCTAAAACCTGAGAGATCATGTTGGTTACTGAACCAAGGTTAGCAACAACTTTCGGTGCATCCTTCATAGCGATATGGATAATAACTCTCACATCCATACTGACATTAAATGCATCTGCAGTACGTAAAACAATCGTTTTCAAACCTGCATCAAATTTGTGTGCGCTGGATTCATCATCTGCCCAACTCAACAAAATCTGTGTTGTAGGTATTTTATCTACTTTGCAGATTTGTAAGTTTAACGCATGTTTTCCAGGACCTAATGGATCTTTCCAGATCCCTTTTTTGCCGTTTTGAACAATCTTAGCATTTACTGTTTCTTCTGAAGTATCTTCACCTTCATCTCCAACAAAGTTGGTTACTACACCACATTCTCCTATCGCTATTTCGACCATTTTTTGAGAGTCAACTTTAGCGAACCAAGGATTGATGGCATAAGCACCGGCTCTAAGTACAGGAATCTGAAGACCTTTTTGTCCACCTGCTTTGATAAATTCATCAGTATTCTGAAAGTTTTGATGTTTTTCTAAAGGAATTTCTTCAGCAGCGATCTTAGTAGGATCAGTAATTGCCTTACCTTCAAGAATTGTTACAATACCAACTTCATCATTTGCAATCTGAATCCATTTTTGTGGTTCACTGATTTGAAATAATGTAGTATTGATACGATAAGTACCAGGCATCAAATGTTGAATCTGACGACCTTTCTGACCACCGTTTTTCAAAAACTCTTCACCTTTTTCAAAATTGGAATGTCCGTCAACCTTATCAGCAAGTAATCTGCCGTCAGGTATTTGAGCACCGTCCATAGCAGTTACCATACAGATATGTCCACCATCGACTACGGTTACCGGAGATATTCTCACTCTAAAAAGATAGGTATTGATACGATACATACCAGGGGTAAGGATCTGTACCTGTGGACCTTTTTGTCCACCGTTTTTCAAAAACAATACACCATCAGTAAATAAATCAGACTCTACGGTTTGTGCCATAATCTTTCCTGGTTCAATCGGTTTTCCAGCAATTGCTTCAACAGTTGCAATTTCATTTTGTGCTACTGTAGTAGCTTTTTTGATACTTACATTAAAAAGATGTGGATTGATTCTGTGTTCTCCCGGAGGAATAATTGCAATCTGAGGACCTTTCTGTCCACCGTTTTTCAAAAATTCTTCTCCATCTTGGAACGTGTTGCATTCTACATGAGCAGCCATAAATTCTCCACTAGGGATTGATGCTCCAGTGATTGCTTCCACTTCTCCAATTTCATCATCATTAATAACCAGATATTTGTATTTTTTAGCTACCTGTAAAAAAGGTATCAGAAAGTGAAGACCAGGACCCAAAATTTTTGCTTGGATACCAACTTCACCGGGCAAAGCCACAGTACGACCATCGGACATTTCTTTGCCGAGGTATCGTCTTTCTACGGTAGCTAATTGATCAGCTCCGACATTAACGAAGAATTTTGATAGTATAAATACTACCACAATACCTATAATGATAGGTATCGCATAAGTTAAAATAATTGTTATCATAATTTGTTTTTGTTTTATTTTGATACATTACTATTTGTGGTTTATCAACGCCACAAGTAGGATAAAATGTTGTTTTTCTTGGTTATCTATCAGAAACCTCATGTGATTTTTTTGGGGTAATCACCATAACCTATAGAATTTTTAAGGATCCATACATATTTTTTTTAGGTTTATTTTTTTGTTTTTTTTGTAATATATTTATATATTATAGTATATAAAAGTCAAGTAAATATAATTAGTATATAATATATGTGTAGTAGACTTATTACAACAAGTGGTTATAATTAAAATATATGATTGAAAAAATGTTTATAAAACGATAATAGAGATCCAGTTTTTAATCATTGAATTTCCCTAGGAAATAACTAGTATATAACTTATACTTTGCACTTTATACATATTCCGCATCCCTATGAAAAAACTCGCTCTGATCATCCTCGACGGATTTGGCATAAACACGAAGACACCCAAACAAAATGGGATCACTCAGGCGGATTCTCCGATATTCAAAAAATTATTCAAACAACCGTATGCTTCGCTCGAAGCCTCAGGAAAAGCGGTAGGTTTGCCTGCAGCTCAGATGGGAAACTCGGAAGTCGGACATACGACTATCGGTGCAGGAAGAATCATAAAACAAAATCTTGTAGAGATCGATGATATGCTCGATAGCTGATCATTCGCTAAATTACCGGAATTTAAAGCAGGGATCGCACACTGCAAAGAAAATAGTTCTATATTGCATCTGATCCAGCTTTTCGGGCCGGGAGGCGTGCATGCGATGGATTCCCATCTCCAAAAAATCATTGCAATCATCCCCAAAAATATCAATGTCTCGCTTCATCTGTTTGGCGACGGAAGAGATCTCGCTCCCAACAGCATGCTTGCTTTGATGAACAAATTCGAGATATTCCTCAAAAAATTTCCTAACGTCAAAATCTCAAGTCTCTCATGAAGATACTATGGCATGGATAGGGACAATAACCGAGAAAGAACCCAGAAATCGTATGATGAGATAGTATTCGGTCAGCTCCAGACCAGCGACACCCCAAGCGCGTATATTGCGAAACAATACGAAAAACTGATCACGGACGAATTCCTTCCTTCAGTGAGTTTTGTAGGTGCGGACCAGGTAGAGGACGGCGACACCGTATTTTTTCTCAACTTCAGATCCGATAGGGCGAGACAGATGGCACAAGCGCTTATGGTTTCTATGGACAAAAAAAACGCTGAACAGTATCCGATGCGAAACAAACATTTTACGCTCAAGAGGTTGAACGACGTGTATTTTGTAGCGATGACCAAGTATTTCAAAGAATATGAATGACCGGTATTTATCAAAGAAACGAAAATAAAAAATATTTTATCTGAAGTGATTTCACATAATGAGCTTCGTCAACTCCATCTCGCAGAGACGGAAAAATTCGCTCACGTTACGAAATTCTTCAACGGAGATAGACAGATCGTGTTTGATGGAGAAAAGGATATCTTAGTCCCTTCCCATAAAGTAGCGACCTATGATCTCGATCCTGCGATGTCAGCTCCAGAAATCTGCAGCCAGTTTTTAGAGCATGCAAAAGAATTCGATTTCACTGTAGTCAATTTCGCCAACGGAGATATGGTAGGTCACACCGGTAAAATGCCGGCAGTAGTTAAAGCTATCCAAACGCTCGATGAAATCATCGGCGACATCATAAAATATTGTGACACCAACAACATCCAATTGCTCATCACTGCAGACCACGGAAACAGCGACGACGAAGGCACACCTGAAGCACCGATCACCGCACACACGATGAACCCTGTCCCATGCCGATATATCGTCCACGGGAAAGTGCAAGCCATCAAAAAAACTTGATCCCTCGTCAATATAGCTCCGACTGTTTTGAAATGCATGGGGATCGCTATCCCAAAAGAGATGACATGAAAATCTTTAGTTTAAAAAAAACTCTGGCATGGAACATCTAAACATCGAGATCAAAGCGAGATCAAACAAGCAAGATCAGGTGAGACAGATATTGCAGGCACACCACGCTGATTTTAAAGGCATAGATCATCAGATCGATACGTATTTCAACGTACATTTCTGAAGACTGAAACTCAGAGAATGAAAGATAGAGAATTATTTGATCCACTACCAAAGAGAAAATAAGGAAGGTCCGAAACAATCAGACGTAATATTATTCAAATCAGATCCTAGTTCTTCTTTGAAAGAGATATTAACGAAAGCGTTAGGGATATTAGTAGTCATCGACAAAAAGAGAGAGATCTATTTCATCGACAACGTAAAATTTCATATCGATACGGTTGCAGACTTAGGAACGTTCATAGAGATCGAAGCAATCGACAGCGATGGAACTCTAGCAAAACAGAAACTTTTGGAACAATGTAAAATATATCTTGATCTATTCAAAATACCGCAAGAGGATTTGATTTCTGTCTCATATAGCGATCTCTTATTAAACAAATAATAACGATTGGAATATTTCCTCCTGTCACAAAATGTCTACTCGTTCGTATATATGAGTAGCCACCCCTTTTTTATTTCTCCTCTAAATACGATGAAAACAGTGATGTTGTTTGTAGTTGCCCAACCAGATTCGACCGTAGCTTGATGCTTACAGGAGAAAGATTTTATGCTTACCAAGTAAAAAATATTCACCTCATGATATCAAGCTATGGAACAAGACATTCCGTAGCTTTTTATTTTTTATGCAATTATTATTATGATACACGAAAACAAGAATACCCAGATATGAACACGAAGAGTGATTTCGTATTTTTGGAAAATGACGATGACCAATAGATGGCCGTTTTTTATAGCTTTAGCAGGAATCATTTTTGCTTCATGAACGGGATTGCTTTTACCTATCTATTACACCAAGATTATAGATATCGTACAGATGACCACAAAAACCAGAGCCGAATTAGTGCCGCTATTGATGTGAATTTTGGTTGCTATGACCATCTTAGAAATTATCAATATTAGCGCATGGAGGATGATAGGATTTGGTCTAGTGAGTTTAGAACCGAAAGTCATGAGAAAGATTTTCGAGCAGACGTTCGCTTATCTGCATAAGCATTCATTTAGATTTTTTACCAACAATTTTTCTGGATCGCTGGTAAAGAAATTGAATAAATTAGTATTCTCATATGAAAACATCATCGATAATTTTATCTTTAATATCATGAAGACAGTACTATATCTGCCATTTATAGTCGTTGTAGTGATAAGAAAAGATACGAGGATAGGACTAGTATTTCTAGCATTCATTATCATATTTTCAGTCCTGCAATATTTCTTCTTCAAGCGAAATACCGCATACGAAATAAAATCTAATATCCAGGATTCAAAATTGACAGGAGAGCTATCTGATACGATCACCAATAATTTTAATATCATCACTTTCGCATCATTGCCGAGAGAGATCAAAAGATTTGGCGGTGTAGTAAAAGAACGGGAACGTTTGACGAAAGTGAAACGGATGAGAGGAGAACGGATGTTCTTTTGAAGTTCGATACTGATATTGATATTTGAAATCTCAGCAATCTATTTAGCGATCCAATCACGAGGGAGATGAGCAATCTCGGCGGGCGTCATTATTTTGATCCAGGTATATATCTTCAAAATATTCGAGCAACTCTTCGGCATCAGACAGATTTTGAAGCAGCTCAATAAAGCTATCGGAGAATCAGCAGAGATGCTTGAGATCCTAGATACACCGCATGAGATTATAGATAGATCAGATAAGAAGCTGATTGTTAGAGAGGGAAGGATCGAGTTTCAAAACGTAAACTTCCAATATCTAGCGAATAAAGATGTCTTCACATGATTATCCTTAAGAATCAAACCCGGAGAAAAGGTCGCGATAGTAGGTCAATCATGAGGAGGAAAGACAACCATCGTAAAACTTCTGTTTAGATTATTTGATATTCAATGAGGAAAGATAATAATTGATAACCAGGATATTGCTGAGGTTACGCAAGAGTCGTTGAGATCACATATCTCTATGGTGCCGCAAGATCCGATTCTCTTCCATCGTACGCTCAGAGAAAATATCGCCTACGGTAAGCCTGATGCAAGCGAAGAAGAGATTATCGCCGCTTCCAAGATGGCGAGATGTCATGGGTTTATTACGAGCTTCCAGGACGGGTATGAGACATTGGTCGGCGAAAGAGGGATCAAGCTGAGCTGAGGAGAGAGGCAGAGAGTTGCTATCGCTAGAGCGATCTTAGAAAATAAGAATATCCTCGTCATGGATGAAGCGACATCATCACTTGATTCAGAATCAGAACAACTTATACAGGAAGCGATGGATGAGGTCCTCAGAAACAAAACGGCTATCGTGATTGCACATAGATTATCGACCATCATGAAGATGGATAAGATTATCGTGATGGATAAGGGGCAGATCATAGAGAAATGAAGTCATAAGGAGTTGCTGGCTAAGAAAGACGGACAATACAAGAAACTGCGAGATATCCAGTCATGAGGGTTCATAGGAGAAAACGAATAAAAAAATACGTAATCATTTTATCATGTACATATACTACAATGGAAAATTTTAACACACTAACGATAGAGACGGAACGCTTGCTTCTCGTGCCTATTTCAATACAATATGCTCAAGAGATATTCAAGGAGTTTACACCAGAGATCACTACATATATGTTCCCTAAATCTCCAAAACATATCACCGAGACGGAAAAATTTATCCAAGAATCTATCGATAAAAATACCAACTGAAAAAATTATCAAATAGCTATTTTGGATAAGATCACCCAAGAGTTCTTAGGATGTTGAGGATTGCATTTCAAAAATCCTGAAGCTCCGGAACTGGGTATCCGGATCAAGAAGTGAGCGTTCGGAAAAAAGATAGGAAGGGAGGCTGTTGCTGGATTAGCGGATCGAGCACAAAACAATCTGGAGTTTAAATACTTATATTATCCAGTAGATAAGGACAATATCCCGAGTAGAAAGATAGCGGAGTCTTTGTGATGAATTATTGAGAGAGATGCTGATGGGGAAGAGAGAGTACAAACAAAGGATACCTTGGACCCCAATAGAAAACTTAATGGTGTAGAATATAAGATCCCAAAAAAATAAAACAGATTTTTTTATCGCTAATCTTAGCAGATGGCAAGCAACAAAATCTTACAGAATTTAGAGCTTTTACAATGATTCTATAGATTCTTGTATCTCTGAAAGTTCCTCGAAGATGTCATCAAAAAAAAGGATATCTCCGGAACGGTAGTCGATCTGCCCATCAGCACATCAGATAAAAAGAAATTTGTGTTGAAAGGGAACGTGATAAAAAAATTGTTGTCCGACATCTACGCGCATCCTGACAAAAAGAATATATTCTGATATATGGTTGAGATCAATTCGTTTAGGGGGATTTTCTCGGTGACGAGAGAGATGATTGACACCCAATGAGATTTTCAGATATTCCTCCAAAGGAAACTGCAAGACAATTATTTCGCGTTTGAACAGGTGATCAGGTTTTTCAGGAACGTGCTCAACCATATCGAGACCGCAGATATTAAGCTCAAAATCACTGATTTTATCAAACAGAAAGACTATATACTCAAAGGCGAGAAACTAAAAAAAATAAGATTCAACTTCAAATACGCAGACTATTTCACAGAACGGAAATGAAGCAAGGAGTACGGTCTCGATATCGAGATAGACTTCTCTAAATTGAAGGAATGACAAAAGATATTCGAGATTGCCTCGTTGCATCAGATGTATTTATTGTCGGAATTATGTTTCAATCTGTCAGAAATATTTAGGGGTACGCTCAAGAAAAAAATAACAAAATAGAACTCAAACCCGTCATTCCGGACTTGATCCGGAATCCATAGTTAAGAGTTGTACGCTATTGCTAATTTATCCTAATTGTTATTTAAAAAAGAACCTTACTAATATGGAACTATTAAAAGAGATAACCGATACGAAATTCCCTGAAACGGAATGAAACCTACAAATCAGAGAAGCTTCAAGAGCAGTAATTTTCGATGAAAATGAATTGGTTCCTTTACTTTTTGTTTCAAAATTCAACTACCATAAATTACCAGGTGGTGGTATCGAAATAGGAGAAAATAAGGAAAAAGCACTAAGAAGAGAAGCTAAAGAAGAAGTCTGATGTGAAATTAAAGTCATCGAAGAGATTTGAAAAATTATTGAATTTCGCACAGAACGAAATCAAAAACAGACTTCATATTGTTATTTATGTAAAGTGCTTTCAAAGGGAGATCCTAATTTTACAGAAAAGGAATTAAATCAATGATTTAAGATCATTCGAGTATCTCTCGATGAAGCTATCTCTTTAATAAAAAATGATAAACCAGAAAATTATGGAGGTTCTTTTATTCACCAAAGAGATATTGTATTTTTAAAAAAAGTAAAACAAATGAAAGGATTTTTGTAGTAGTTTATCTCGAACCATCGGGACAAGAATGAAGGAGGGGAAATATTTAGACGACCATTTAAATTTCACTCAAGACACAGTATACGGAACAACTCACAATCGAAGAAGCGATCGAACGAAATTACATCGTTGGGTCGTTTTCTCATTTTATCGTTTCATCATCTTTCTGCAGGAGCGTGTTCCTTATTTTTTCGTCACGGTTCATCAATATGATTGCATCCATATCATCAGGTTCCCGTATTTTATTGAACGTATTCAGTACATTGGAATGATGGAATGGCACGATATAATTGTTGGTCGTTTTCTTATATTCTTGGTTGAAAGTCTCGATGAAATGGACGTTTTTCGTGATAGGAGAAATGACGATCACGTCCGTTCAGGTAAGATTTTTTTCATGGAATCGTTTACAGAAAAGCTGAGAGTAGAATTGGAGCGTATCGGTTACAAGCCCTTTCGCAAGCGGGTTTGACTCGATGAATTCATAAGTCTTGTACCGGTATTGGACGATGCCGTTGTCTTTGTACATCTGTTTTAACGCCGCCATCCCCAGATTTAATGTCTCAACGCTATAATAGAACCCGTTCTGGATCTTGATCGCCTTGCACGAATTTTCTGTGATATACAGCAGCACAAAATTATCTTTTTTCAGATTGTTTCTGAGGAAGAGGAGCGTGTGGAACGACTGCGGCAGGATGCTTATATTTTTTACCTCGAGGAGATTTCCGTAGACGGAATTGATGATATTCATAGTCTGTTTATTGAGATATACGACATACAATCTGAAGAATATCTCGCCTTGTTCGCCGATGACATATTTCTTTTCTTCGCCGTTGACGAAGACGCTATCGACGTAGATCATAATCCTTTCACCATCGACATCATGATGTTTTTTTGTAGATTGGCATTTTTCTTCGATGATTTTTTTGAGATCATCATAGGTGAATTTTTTGTCGAACGTCTGGAAAACATCAAACCTGAAAAACGAAAATCTGCTTTCATCGAGCATGAAATAATGGCTATATTTGGGGTATTCTCGTGATTCTTCAGTGATCTTGATAAGGTCTTCATGAAGGATATATTGCAAAATCTGATCCTTTTCACGGATTTTGTAGACACGAAAACTCGGGTGGGATTCGGAAAGATGTTCGTATCGGATATAAAACACGAGAAAAGAATTTATAATTTAAAATTTATAATTTATAATCTGGAAATGATATTGGTTTTAAACTAGCTCCAAGGTATGTTTTTAGCGAGAAATTACAAGATAATGATTATTCTTTCTTTGCTAGGAAATTGAGAACCAATTTTATGATCATATCTTTTTGGTTTTTATCGCAAGTCGCGACCAAAAGCGTTATCGCAACCACGGTTGCATCATCGATTTTTTTAGATCCATTGGCATGATAGAGACAGCTATTTTTAGCAAGAAATCGGAGAAAAAGAAACGCCCCGATTTTCTTGTTCCCATCAGCGAAAGGATGATTTTTGATGATAAAATATAAGAGGTATGCTGCCTTTTCTTCGATGCTCGAGTAGAGTGGTTGTCCATCAAAAAATTGATACACGCTTTGCAATATCCCTTTCAACTCATCATTCCTTTCGATACCAAAGAGCGTTGATACCTGTTTTTTGGGCAGGAATTCTTTCTTCATAGCCTGCACCGCTTCGATAGCTTCTTTGTAGGTAAGTTCAGCTTTCAGTTCATCGTGAAGATTGGGTAGACTTAGTGTTCCTTCATCATATTTTTGCAATAAGATCCATGAATAGGTATAGGTAGTGATGACTTGGAGCAATCCGGCAGTCTCCTTATACGAAAGTCATTTATAATCGATATTTTTTTTGATCAAAGCGACCACTTGTTCCAACTCGTTGAGTTTAGTCTCTTCAAGCCTTTTTTGGTTGAGAGCGAATCCCTTGATGAGATAATCCTTGAGTCTTTGTGTTGCCCAGATACGGAATTGAGTGCCTCTCATAGATTTTACACGATATCCTACGGATATAATCACATCCAGATTATAGTGTACTATAGTTCTTTTTACTGCTTTTCATCACTCTTTTTGAACTACCCGGAATTTCCGGGTAGTTGCTGTCTTATCTAATTCTTTTTCATGAAAAACATTTTGTATATGTTCTCAGATGGTATTGGTATCTCTATCAAACAAGATAGCAATCTGTTTCTGATTTAACCGCACCGTCTCATTTTCAAATTTCACTTCGACCGCAGTTTTTCCCTCTTTATCCTTGTAGAGCATAATATCACCTTTATTCGGTGCTTCTGTAATTTTCTTCTCCATCTTCCTGTCATAAAAAAATAAAAATTCGACATTAAAAAATATTCACAAAAGTTCAGATTTTTTTTGCGTATCAATTATATACATCATATTTTAATTATCAAGATTATTTTTGACAGAAATAGAAATTATATGGGGAAGCTAGTATTTAAGATGAGTTAAAGTGTGTTTTTAGTAGAAATTTGTACGATGAAAAATCTATTCCTTATCTTGAATATTTATAGTGATAGTTTATATATTATATGTTTGTTTTTATTGTTATAAATACACATGTCTAAGAAGTCCAATCATTATCAAAAAGTAGAAAAAATTAATAAAATATCTGAAGGACAACAAAAATTGTCTATAATTAACAAGATCCAAAATAATTGATGTTTATTATGGCTTACCATCTTATCTCGGTTAATTCTACCTATAATTTGATGAATTATATGAGGTAAAGATTGAATAATTGTGTGATTAATAATATCCATACCACTGAGCACAATGTGATTTTTATTGTTCCTTTGAAATATGGGTCTTTCATTTAAATATATTTGAGAATATATTGCAAATATATTTCGATTTTTGTTGGTTCTTGCAATAATTGTGTTATTGAGTTATCGAACACGATGAATGAGTTTAGAAAATATTGTAATATGAATACTTGGATTTTTATGGGCTATTAAACGATATATTATTTCTTTAGTATGAATATTATTAATTATTTATTTGATAGTAAAATTTATCAAACGGAGTTGGAAACATTAGTATTCTAAATTATAAAAAATATATATTTTAGTGAGAAATAAAAAAATGAATGAGATTGCTATTCAATAATCTCTGATCAAAAGGCATAAGTATGTATTTTACAAGTTTTTCTGGTCTGTCATAAAATTAAATGGAATCAAAATTTATATCAATAGTCGGAAGTTAAAACTTTTAAATTGTTCGTATCTTTTTCCATATTTTTTGAGTCTTGATTATTTCGTTTTTTTACTTCAAAACAAATTAAATCAGTTCTTTTATTAACTCTTTTATGGATAATAATATCAATGAATCTCTTAATCATAACTAGATTTCATTGAGAGTTTTTGCAGGTAATTAGCTTTCCTGGATTATTTTTCCATTGGTAACGTCCATCGTGAGTATAGACTAATTCGAGAGAACTATTATAGTCACAATCTACATAATATTTGTATTTTGTAAAAAATCTTTGTAAGAAAAATGATATTCTAAATACCAAACATCTTTCGGTCAATCATTTACCTTCATTATTAGTAAATAAATGGAGTTCTTTAGTATATAATCTATCTAGAATATCGTTTATTACTAATAGAAAAGCATTCTTATCCCGATGTAATGGATTGTTTATTGGCATATGGTATGATTGAAAATAAAGCTATTTTTTGATGTACTCAGAACACTTTTTATCCTTTAGGTCAAAAAAATTGATTTTTTCTAATGTACCAATTCCGCTTTAAATATAAAGTAATTTGGATTGTTTATTTGATAGAAATAATTTTTTTTAGAAAAACCCGACTTTCGCCGGATTCACATATTTTTTACTTCTTCCTAGTGATTTTTTTAGCGGCTGGTTTTTTAGCAACAGCTTTCTTAGCAGGCGCCTTTTTTACAGGTGCAGCCTCTTTTTTACTACCAAACTTTGGCTTAGGACCATTAGCGATAATCTCTAGGCAATCCTTCATCGTAAGATCAGTTGCATCCTTTCATCCTTTGGGGATCTTGTAGTTATTACCATCAAACTTGATGTATGCACCATAGAGCCCATTAAGCACTTCTATTTTTTTTCACTTGTTATCAAATTCATTGATATATTTATTTTTTTCTGTATCGATTTTCTTCGCGATAAGCGGCGTAGCTTCGTCCATGGTGATGGTATACGGATCAAGCGTTTTCGGAATCGAGACAAAGAACGTCTTGTATTTCAGATAGGGTCAAAATTTACCGACAGCCACGGTCACAGGCTCTCATTCGTAGTTTCCTGCAATCCTTGGTAACGCGAACAATCCTAATGCATCTTCCAAGGTAAGCATCTCGATAGTCTGCCCAGGTTTCAATGACGCGAATTTCGGCTTCTCAGTATCTTGAGCGGTCCCTACTTGCACCATCGGTCCGAATCTTCCGATCCTTGCGATGACTTTCTTTCCGGTATTGGGATCGATTCCGAGCTCTTTTTCAGCGCTTTGCTTTTCAGCAAACTCCATCGTTTTAGCGACCTCTTTGTGGAACGGCCCATAAAAATGTTTGATCATTTCCGCCCATTTCACCTTCCCTTCAGCGATTTCATCAAATTCCCCTTCAACGCTCGCCGTGAAGTTGTAATCCAAAATATCTTTGAAATTCGTCACCAAAAAATCATTCACCAACATTCAGATGTCAGTCGGGAAAAGTTTTTGTTTCTCAGCTCCGGTATTTTGTGTCCTGGTATCCGCTTTGATGGTGCCTAATCTCAGCACAAATTCCTGGTACTTTCTTTCCGTTCCATTCCTATCCTCTTTCAATACATATCCTCTTTTTTGGACGGTAGAGATCGTAGGCGCGTACGTAGACGGACGTCCGATTCCAAGCTCTTCAAGCTTCTTGACCAACGACGCCTCCGTGTATCTTGGCGGATGGTTCTTGAATCTTTCTGTCGCAAGGATCTGCTGCATCGCAAGGATCTCTCCTTTCGTGAGCTTCGGCAACATCCCAGACTCTTCTTCGTCTTCATCTTCATCGGTAGATTCCAGATATACTTTCAAGAACCCTTCAAACTTGATGACTTCACCGCTCGCGATGAAATTGAATTTATTATTCGTTGAGATGCTGATAGTCGCTTTAGTTTTCTCTACTTCAGCAGACGCCATCTGGGATGCGATGGATCTCTTCCAGATAAGTTCGTACAACCTCTTTTCAGAAGCGTCGCCTCCAGCGATATTGTTTTCCATATGTGTCGGTCTGATACATTCATGCGCTTCTTGCGATCATTTGGATTTAGTGGTATATTGCGTCGGTTTCGAATAGTCTTTCCCATATCTGCTGATGATCTCGTCTTGAGCCGCTTTCACCGCGAAATCTGACATGTTCACGGAATCGGTTCTCATGTAGGTGATGAACCCTCATTCATATAATTTCTGAGCGACTTGCATCGTTCTCGCTACGGAGAATCCGAGCTTTCTACTCGCTTCCTGTTGGAGCGTAGAAGTCGTGAACGGCGCAGAAGGCGATTTTTTTCCGGGTTTGACTTCGACGTTTTCGATAGCGTATTTCGCATCCTTGCAGGACTCCAAAAATTTCTTCGCTTCGTCGGCGTTGCCGAGATCCTTGCTTAATTCAGCTCTAAACTCCTTTTTCGCATCACCAACAAAATTTCCAATAACTTTAAAGAACGATGCTGACTCAAATTTTTGGATTTCTCTTTCCCTTTCTACGATCAACCTTACGGCGACGGATTGGACTCTTCATGCACTCAACCCCATTTTAATCTTCTTCCAGAGGACAGGTGAGAGCTCGAATCCTACGAGTCTATCAAGGATTCTTCTTGCCTGTTGAGCATCCACTAAATGCATATCTATGGTTCTTGGATTTTTTACGGCTTTATCGATCGCTTCTTTTGTAATCTCATGGAATACGATCCTTGCAGTCTTTTTGATATCTAATCATAGCTCGTTAGCTACATGTCGACCAATAGCTTCCCCCTCGCGGTCTTCATCGGTAGCGATCCAGACTTTATCAGCCTTTTTCGCTAGAGCTTTCAGCTCGCTTACGACCTTAGTCTTTTCAGGAGAGACGACGTATTTTGGCGCGAAATTATTTTTCACATCCACTCAGAGCTCTTTTTGAGGCAGATCAACTACATGCCCAAATGATGCTTTGACCTCAAATCATTCACCGAGAAATTTTTTGATAGTGGCTGATTTAGCGGGAGACTCAACGATAACAAGATTTTTCATAGCGATATATGAGAGATAAACATACTAGCAAGCGAAAATTCAATACTCTTATGTACTGTATTTGGTCCGTATTTCAACTAAAAAAATCGTTTAAATAAAAAAATACTAGAGTAACTTGTTGTTAATATCTTTAGATTAGTACCTATTTCATCTAAGGCAATAGTAGTGGAGTCCTCTAGATAAAACCTGGACTAAAAAAAACAAAAAAATATCTGATTGCTCAGATATTTCAATATATATGAAAACAAGAAACATATTTCATCTAGGGTGACAGGGGATCGAACCCTGGACCACTGGCTTAAAAGGCCATTGCTCTACCGACTGAGCTACCACCCCATGTCGATGAAATATATACAGGTTTTTTTTAGATGAATCCTTTAAGTTTCTTGTATATCTTAGAGCTGATTTTTACATTGAGTTTTGAACCATCTTCCAAAGTCACTTGTTTGTTGATCAAGTTGGGTTTGAACGCTCTTTTAGTTGCTCTCATAGAGTGAGATCTCATATTTCCAGATCTAGTTCATTTTCCAGAAAAGTCGCATATTCTTGCCATTGTATTTAGCAGTTAATATATATAAAGGGAATTATTTTTTAGCATCTTTTTTATCATCCTTAGCAGGAGCAGCACCAGCAGCTGGAGCAGCAGCACCTTCAGCAGGCGTACCTTCAGCAGCAGCGACTACAGGAGTCTCTTCTACTTCTTCTTGCATAGTAACAACGGTAATAATAGCTTGTTCAGGATCATCAAGTACTTTGACTTTACTTGATACTTTAAGATCTTTAACGACTACCGTATCATTCATATTTTGGATGATTGAGATATCAACAGTAATGTCATGCGGTAAGTCTTGAGGGAACGCTTCAACTTCGATAAAGTCTTTCAAAAGCTGTATTTTTCCTTGTCCCAATTTTTCGATAGGAGATTCACCGATCATCTTGATAGGTATTTCCGTAGTAACTTTTTCATCTTTGTTAACCGCCAAAAAATCTATATGCAAGAGTACATCAGACACAGGATCTAATTGGATATCTTGGATCAAAACGAGCTGATCAAGTTTGTTGTCACCTGTAATAGTAAGCGGAGTAGAGTATCCAGCTTCCTTATATTTTTTGATAAGATCATTTCTTTTGCAAGCGACCATGATAGGGGTATCGAGATGTTTTCCATAAATTATTCCAGGAATCAATCCTTCTTTTCTCAAGTCTTTTGCCTTCATATTTTGGCGAGAGGTTACAATAAGTTCCATTTTATACATAATGATAGATGATAAATGATAATTTCTAAGCTCAAAGCATAAAGCATAAAGCTGAAAATTCTAATTACTACATTCTAAATGTTATTTTTTTGCTTTTTTCTTTCCTTTGTTCTCTTTTACTTTTGCTGCGTCTTTGTCGAGAAGGTTCATATCTCTTTTTGCAGCAGTGATCTTAGACTTGAATCTTGCATCCTTTCCTACCTTATCTCTGATGTAGTAGAGTTTAGCTCTTCTTACTTTATATTCATCCAAGAGGATGATTTTATCGAAATTATTGAAAGAAAGTGGGTAGATCTTTTCTACTTCCACACCAGCAACAGTTCCTCTAACCGTGAAAGAACCATCAGCATGACCAGGTTTTTTTACTTTGATCACGAGACATTTAAATCTCCAAATTCTATTTGTTTCTACATCTTTTTCGTGGATTTCCAATTGCATACCTGGTTGTACGTCAAGGATTTTGCTTCCATTGTTTTCGTAGAAATGTTTTAGTCTGTCAAAATTCATTTACCAATATATAATAATATAAATTTGTTTCATAATACAGGATTTGTAGTATCGAACCTAGCATCTAAAGATTTATTTAGATTTTTTGTTCATTACTTTAGCTTTCCATTTTTTCTGTTGCTCAAGATTTCTTCTTACGTCCATGATTACTACTTTTTCAACTCTAAACAAAGCTTTGTTGAGTTTTCTTTTTGCGTTGGTTTTTAATCTAGTCATCTAATAAACAAATAATTTAAAACGATTCACGATATATGATGCATGATTGCAATCTTGAATCTAGTATCTAAATCTATTTTTTAAGGAGTCATTTTTTCTCCAAAGCAGCATCAACCATCTTTTGTGTAATACCAAATTTTTTAAGTCTTGCTTGTGCTCTCTCTTTTGTCTTGTAGATCCATTTTGTCTCTCCTTGTGCAGCTTCTTTTTTGATAAGATCAACATATCGATCAAGAGCTTTTTCTAGTTTTCTACCAGATTTTTGGCTTGCTCGCGATACGTTGTACATCATGTGTTTATATTTTGCACCACTTGTATTTCCCATTTTCTTAATAATTTATAGAAGATAAATCCTTGAAATGTTTAAGCGACGAAACGCTTGGTTGTTATGTTTAATGTACGTATTTAGCCATGTAAGCAAACGCTTTGTTAGCTTCCGCCATCTTAAGTGTTTCTTCCTTCTTTTTTACTGCATATCCTTGGTTACCGTAAGCAGCCAATAATTCTTCAGCCAATTTTTTGTACATAGGTTTTCCTTTTTTAGATTTAGTTCCATCCAAAATCCATTTGAAAGCGAAAAATAATTTTTTATCTTGTCTCACTTCCACAGGAACTTGATATACTGAACCTCCCATTCTCTTTGACTTAATCATCAAAGTAGGAGAAGCATTTTCTATAGCAGTTTCCAATACGATTTCTGGATTCATATGTCCACTAGATTTGATCTCAGCTAAAGTATCATCATAGATTTTTTTAGCAACACTTTTCTTCCCATGCTTCATGAGATAGTTGATGATTTTTTCGATTTTTGGATTAGACATATTTCCTACAACTAATTTTGACATGATAGTGACTGAGGTACAAGGTAAAAGGTACAAGGTACAAGGACTAACGTCCAGGACCTAATGTTATTTTTTAACAGTTGCTTTTGGTCTCTTTGCTCCGTAGAGAGATCTTGATTGTCTTCTCTTGTCTACAGGATTGGCATCATATTTTCCTCTGACGATATGATATCTCACACCTGGAAGATCCTTTACTCTTCATCCTCTTACAAGTACGACACTGTGTTCTTGAAGCGTATGAGATTCTCCTGGAATATATGCAAGTATTTCAGCTCCATTAGATAATCTTACCTTCGCAAATTTTCTTTGCGCTGAATTCGGTTTCTTTGGTCCCATGACAGATACTTTGAGACAAACCCCTCTCTTGAAAGGAGCTGGATTATCTACTCTTTTGTTGCTGTCGAGTTTGTTGATACCAAACTGCAAAGCAGGAGCTTTTGATTTATAAGTCCTTTTAGTCCTTCATTTTTTAAGTAACTGGTTGATAGTAGGCATACACATAACTTAAATATTAAAGCTTAATGCTCGAAGCCTGATGCTTGAAGCTATTATAGGTGGTAATTAGGTTTTCAAAAATTCTGAATAAACAAAAAATTTACGTGTGGATGAATATATAGAAAATAGTTGTGAAATCAATACGAAATTGACATAAAATGAATGAATATCCAAAAAATGGATGAGGAATGATGAATAATGAATGAGGAATGAGAGTGGAAAGAAATTTTATCTGGATCAGAATCAGTGAAAAATAGATATTTTTGAAAATCTACATTTCTACGAAGCATACTTCATTAGATTTATTTTAAACAAAAAAAAAGCGCCGGTAAAAAACCGACGCCTGTTAAGTGAATATTTCAGTTAATTATTTCTATATTTACTCAGTTTTCATAAAGTATTTGCTGGCAGACATACCGTCAGCATTTATGAATTGAATAAGATAAGTAGCCGGTACAAGATTGGAAACATTAAGCTGCATATTTTCAGTAATGACTTCAGTAGTAGAAACTACCTCGCCAATAATGTTAGTAATGCGAATGCTTTTTATTTCCCTGGTATTGATGTTAGACAAATTCAACTGGCTATGGGTTGGATTTGGGTAAAGAGTAATATTTTTGGTTGCAGCAGCGATTTCATTGATACCAACCGCTCCGATATTGATATACTGGATTTGGCTTGCGCTGCATCCCGTGATCGGATGGGTATACGTATAAGTAATCATATAACTTCCTGCTCCAGCAACAGCCGGATCAAACATGCTTCCTGTCATCCCAGTACCTGTAAATGTTCCACCGCTTGGACTGACAAACCCTGATAAACTGAATGCCGGGGTATTAACAAATATTTGTCCAGTGATATTGGTAAACATTACAGTAGGGAGAGGGTTGATTGTTAGATTGTCCGTTGCAGAACTGCCGCATCCCCAATTGTTGGTATAGGTATAAGTTACGATATACGTTCCCGTTCCTGAAACTGGAGGGTAAACGGTATTGCTACCCAGTACGCAAGAACCGATATAGCTACCACCTACAGGTAAACCGCCACTAATTACAGCGCTATTAACATCAGTACAGAAATTGTCCTGAGCTAAGGTTAAGCTAACTATAGGTAATGCATGAACATTTATCGTGATATTGTCAGTAGCGGTACAAGAATTATTCCCAGTTACTGTAACGGTATAGGTTGTTGTTATTATAGGGCTAATTGTGATTGTTTGGGTTATGCCTACTCCAGTCCAATTAAAGCTTGCTCCAGTACCATTAGCTGTCAAATTAGTGCTTGCACCAGTACAGATGTCTGTACTCGTAGCAGTAACTATAAGCGTTGGTGCTAAGTTAATAGTAATTGGAATTGTAGAAGATTGTCCACTACCACAAGCATTTTGTCCAGACACTCCAATGTTTCCACTGGAAGCGCCAGTAAAATTAACTTGTATCATGTTTGTGCCTTGACCGGAAATAATAGTAGCTCCGGTAGGTACTGACCAGACATAACTGGTTGCATTGGTGATTGTATTTGTAGTAAATGTAGATGTTGCTCCTTGGCATAGAGACATTACTCCAACAATAGCTGAAGCAGCACTTGGTAAAGGATCCATAGCAACAACTGCACTTCCATTCATTACGTTAGTGCAACCTGTTAAATTATCTGTTGCAACAACGGTATAGATACCCGCATTAGCTTGGTTTGCCCATGCTAAGGCAGAATTGTTCCCACCTACAGGTCCTCCTTGAGAAAACCCGTTCAATACCAATTGATAGCTGGTATTGTTTTGAGAGCCATTCTGATTGATAGTTACACCGGCACTGCCTTGACAGAACGTTGCTGAACTGCCAGAGACATTGAATTGTTGAGGTAACTGATTAACAGTAACCATGGTATCATGGGTATTGGAACATCCGCTTCCGTTTGTAGCAACTACGGTAAACATACCGGTTTGGTTAGCTACATACTGATTGAGGTTAGCCCCCAGGATTGCTGTTCCGTTATGTTTCCATTGATAGGTACAACCACCTCCAGCAACATTCGCTGACAAGGTAACTGTTCCTGAACCACAGAAAACAACGGGACCAGATGCACTCATAGTAATAGAAGGTATAGGATTCATTGTTACATTTGCAGAATTACTCATTTGGATAGAGCAACCCGTATTAACATCCGTAGCAACAACCGTATATATCCCTGGAATAATTTGTATTCCAAAGTTGATTCCTCCTATTACATTCGTTACAGGTAAACCAGTATTCATGCCGTTACGTACCAGTTGATAACTGATATTACCTTCCGAATTTGAAAGTGATACAGATACCCCTGGTTGTCCAGCGCAATATTGTCCGCCTCCCATGACGCTATGTAGCGTAGGGGAAGGGCTTATTGTAATCTGAACTCCCGTTTGAGAGAGCCCTACTGTGGTTACCGTGAATAATACGGCAACACACAACAGGATTTTGATTGTTTTTTTCATATAGTATATTTTTTTATTGTATGTATTATGGAAGAGCTGGGCCACTGCCACAGCCTGAACCGCTAGTGACTACTACATGGTACCAGATGCCACTTGTTAATGAAGGTGGTTGATAGGTATTTGCTATAGCTGCTGGAATTGTTGTCCAAGGTACAAGACCATTAGAACTTGATTCCCACTGATACGTATACGTTCCATCTCCGCCACTTGGAGGAGTAGTGAAATTTAACGAATTCGGTGTCGATCCCCAGCATATTGTTTGAGCAACTCCGATAACCCCAGGATTAAATGCAGGGTAAACGGTAATGGTAATGATATTGGTAAGAAGAGTTAAACAACTGTTCACATCCTGACGGCGGAACATAGTTGTAATAGTTAAATTAGCCGGATCGTACGTAGCCAGTGTAGCTCCTAGGACATTAGTCCAAGTTGTTCCACCATCCACAGATTGTTGCCATTGATAAGTTGTGCCAGGAGCACCACCAGCAGCAGCCGTTCCATTAAATGATCCGGGATCAGTAGCATTACAGATTGGAGTTAAACCAACCAATGAGATAGTGCCCGCTACGAATTGAGCATACACTACGATATTACTTACATTGCTGTACGTAATACCACAAGGATTGGTGTATCGTAACCGATACCACATAGTTTGAGTTAAATTACCCAAGTTGGTTGTAAGTGTAGTTTGACCAACAATATCAATATAAGTGATACCGTCATTTGAACTTTCCCATTGTAAGGTTGTTCCAAGAGCACCTCCTGTTGGAGCTGTACTTGTCAAAATACCTGCATTGGTATTGTAGCACATAGGAGTGTTACCGCCAGTTACCGTTCCTGCAGAGAATATTGCATACACGGTAAAGGATGTTACATTACCATAAATTGCACCACAACTTGGATTGATAAATTTTAATCTGAATGAGGAAGATTGGGTAAGAGCACCGATATTCAAAGTTAGGGCAGTTTGCCCTAAGATATCATTCCAAGTTACTCCAGCATCAGTGGATAATTGCCATTGATACGTAGTGCCAGGAGCACCACCGCTTCCTGCAGTTGAAGTTAATGCGCCACCAAAAACACCATTACATATAGGAGAAGTTCCGCCAGTTGTTACACCAGCTAAGAATTGCCCATATACAATAATTGATATGTTATTGGTAGGTACAGTTCCGCAAGGATCTGTATCATTTCTTTTGAACATTGTGCTTACAAGAAGATTTCCAGGATCATAATTGATACCAGTTGCGCCACCAATATTAGTCCAAGTAGTTCCTCCATCCAATGATTGTTGCCATTGGTAGGTATATACTCCTTGTCCTCCTATTGGAGCGACTCCTGTAATGATTCCAGTAGCTCCATTATAACATAATGGAGAGATACCACCGGATAATGTCCCAGCTACAAATTGAGGCCATACAGTGATATGTATACCAGTTTGAGCTGTTATTGTCTGTGTTGTAGAAAGCATTGCCATCAAACAACAGAATACGAAGATTTTTTTCATATGAAGTTACGTTTTTTTAGTTTTTAATGAGTTAGTGAGTTGATGTTTACAATGAATAATTTACGCATCCATTTGCGTCAATCACTTGTACACGATAATAGCCGGTTGTATTGATATTTGTAGTCTGATTGGTTTCACCAATAATATTTGTCCATGGAACAAGTCCATTGGGAGACATTTGCCATTGATAATTATAACCAACACCGACAGCGGCAGTTAAAGTGATAGGTGTTCCCCAGCACGTAGTAAGAGGACCTAAAGGTGTGACAGTTGCAGTGGGTAATGGATTTGCCGTTACCACAGAAGCAAGTGACATACCAGTACAAGTGCCTACAGTTACGAATACCTGGTAAGAACCAGAGGTAGAAGCTGAGTATGTTTGTAATGTTGCACCGAGAATGATTGTACCATTCAAATACCACTGATATGAAGCAGCAGCAGATGAAGTGAGTGTAACCGAATTTCCGATGCAGATGTTTAATGAACCACCTGCAGTGATTGTTGGTGTAGGTGAAAGCAGGACAGTGACAGTTTGTGAAGCAGTAGCAGTAAAGCCACCCAAAAAGGTAACAGTAACCGTGTAAGGAGTGGTAGCAAGAGGAGATACATTGATCGTCTGAGTGTTTCCACCATTTGACCATGAATATCCCATGACTATCCCACCCGTAGGATTAGCAGTTAGCGACACAATGGTACCGCTTCCAGCACAGATATCGGCCGGATTTGGATTTGTAGCGATGGTTACGGTTTGCGCGGTAACCAGTTGGGCTGATATCGTAATGATCATCAGAACCAACAGATACATGATTTTTTTCATAATTTTTGGATTTAATTTGTTTTTTTGTTTCAGGTTTAGTGACAGAATTTTTTTTTCGCTTGTATTTATTTACGCGCAAGCAGGCAATATTCAGAAAGCCTATAAACGCTAGTCAACAGCACAAAATTATCCCGAATAAAAAATAAGATCTTCTGCATAGATTTTTCTATGATGTATCAAAAGCATTTTATTTTTAATCTCAAAGATATATTTTATGTTGTTAACCAAAAATTTTAGAGTCATGATCTTTTTGCTCCTTTCATAAGTTTTTTTGGTTAGTGATTTTGTTAAGGATCTACCTAGGGAAACATAATATTTCCCAGGGTCAGTTCTGTCGGTATACTTACCGCAGTAAGTTATGTATAAATATTTCCTGATAATTGTCAAGTATAATTGGAAGAAAATAGCAAGAAGATGAGTTAGGTGATATAATATATTTTTCTGGCTTATGAACTACGTTTTGATTTATATACACGCTGATGATTTTAGATAACATATGATTTTCATTTTTCGTAATATTTTTAACAAAAAAAAATGAACACCGAAGTGCTCATTTTTGATGAATTAAAAATTCAGAAATTATAATTTATAAGGTATAATTTAGAGTGTATAATTTATAATGTAAAACTTTATACTTTCGCCTCATCCCATGTTCCTTTCACCTTGTTCCTTGTCCCTTTCTGCTTTCTGCTTTCCCCTAATTATTTAAAAATCCTCAATCATATGTCCTTTTCATCATGATCAAAACAAACCCTCTGATTTCCTCCATACTTGGATCTGAGATGATTGTCATAATGCCCGCATTTTTAAGTGCATTCAAATGTGAAAGATAATAAGGAGTTGTATTGTTATATGTTGTTCCCCAGATTAATCTCGATAAAACAGTACCAAATTGAGCTCTGGTCACTTCGCTATTAGGATCGAAAGTAGTGATACCTACACCCATAAGTCAAAGCTGACATGAAAGTTTAATATAGAATTTCATTTCAGTAGTTTGATTTTCAATGTCTGTAAATTCACATTGCGCTCAAGTATTTGGAATAAGTCCTCATAATTTTATCGCAAAATTACTCATCATTTTTGCCATATGTGATCTAAGAAGTTTACCTTCCATATCTGCTTGTTGGATAGTATCCATAGTGGTGATGCCATTTGCATATGCCCAGAGATAAGCACTATTCATTTCAGTCGTATATGGTGATCCTACAATATTTCATACAGGAAGAGAAATCCCAGTAAATATGTTTGTTTGAGTAGTAGTTCATGTTGTGGGAGCTACAAATCCGCCTCAACCACCTCCTCCTCATCAACCTCAACCGCCATCTGGGGGAGGAGGAACAGCATTAAGAGTGAGAGTATCGTATTGTTTATTTCCATTATTATAGGTGACAAGAATATTTTTTGTTCAAAGACCAGAAGTGAGATTGATAGCGAATGTTTGTGAAGAACCGCTCATTAAGCCAGCATAGCTTCCACTTAATCCTGATCAAGTGATGTCATACGTTGGACTTCATTGATTATTTTTGAGGGTGATATTTACTGCTGAGCTCGTAGTAGAACTCGCACCAAAGAGTCATCCTGTGATGATGTTGCTAGATCCATTTACGATAGTGATCATATTCTGCCCGACAACTTGAGTATTGATGACGTTGTTGGTATTTGATCCAGCATACAATGAGATGCCATTAGTATTGTTTACAAGATTTAACGTGTTGTTTGATGAAGTGGTAAGGGTTATTCCACTGGTATTACCTGCTACATTTACACCAGAAAAAACATTGAAATTTGCATTGATGAGATTGATACCTAATGCAGAACTTTGTATCGTAGTGTTGATAAATTGATTGTTGTGCGCATTGGAGATATCTATGTTTTCATTAGTATTTGAAGAGAGCATATCTGAAGTGAAAATATTCCCTGTAGCAGTATTCACAAGGTTTAATCCCCAGTTAGCGTTTGAAGAGATAATATTATTTGAAAATGAATTGCTTTTTGCTGCATCAATATATACTCCGATAAAATTAGCAGTAACCGTATTGCTGGAGATAACATTGTTTTGATTGCTATTTGAAGATAGTGCTAATCAGATTCCAAGGGTTTGATTCGTGATGGTATTGTTAGAGACCAGAGAACCTGATACCCCTTCCAAAAGTGTTCCATAATTAGTATTATTGTTTATAGTGTTGTTAGAAATCGTATTGCCATTAGCTCAAGCTTGTAACCAGATACCTTTGTCCGTATTGAAATTTGCGGTATTGTTGGAAATAGTGTTGTTTAAAGAAGCAAGTTGCAATGAAAGTCAAACATTGTTATCCGTAAATGTATTGTTCGTAATAGTGATATTAGAAGAGGCATTCAAAGTCAATCCTAGTGAACGATTTCCGGATAAAGTAGTATTTGAGATCGTTCCTCAGCTAAAATTCTCAATTGCGATTCATGCTCCGTTAGTCACTGTATCATTCATAGATACGTTTTTAATCGTTGCATTAGATCAGTTCTGAAGATAGATTCCTAAGAAAGAACTCCAAAGGAAATCAGAGGTGATCATGTGAGTAGCATCAAAACCCGCAATCATAAGATTACTGAATCCATTGCTGGAGATATATCCGCCTCCCGCAAAATTAAGCACTACATTTCCTGGAGTGTCTCCATTTGCTACCATGGAAATACAATTTCCATTAAGCGTAATATTCCCTGCTGGGATAGTGTAATTCCCTGCATCGAATACATAGATGCTGTTAACAGCTAAGTTTCCACCCACAAATGAAACACCAGAAAGATTGACTACGTTCATAAGCGTAGGGTCACAATTTGCTGGAGTAAAGTTTCCTGTATAGTATAAACTATCATACGCAAAAACTTGCGCACCACCGTTTCATACTATCACTCCTGCAAGGGTTACGAGAAACAAACCTAAGAGCGTTTTTAAAGAGAAAAGTTTCATGTGTGCGATATATTAAGTATAAAAGTTTGGATTGAATGTTTAATTTTATAAATATTTACTAAACAATGTCAAGTAAATATTTGGTTTATTTTTGTGTTTTGAAAAATAATTTATGAAAAAACACTTTCGTGGATAAAGGAGAAGCCGAAAGAAAAGGAATTTGAAATAAAAAAAGAAAAAAATAAATCCTCCACCCTTTGGGTTCCCTTTGACTTCGCAAAGGACAAGCCCCTCCTTCACAAAGGAGGACAAAAAAGATAAATAAAAAAAGAGACAGATACTCTCCGCCTCTTTTCTGTTTTGCTGCTTTTCGCTTCAAGCTTTTAGCTTTCGGCTATTTTTATTGCTTGTAGATATTCAATGCAGTTGTAAATTCGCTTGCACCTGGAGGTAATGAACTCCATAGACTTGGACTGTATTCTATGAGTACAGCAGCACCGTTGAAAATCTCATTTCTTCTTTCAGCTTTGATTGCTGCGTCAGATGATCCGCCAGCTATAAACCGATGATTGAGCTGTGATCTTCTGGATTGGACGATGCTTTCAACATTATCGCCGATCAAAACTCATTTGACGTATAAACCTCCATGAGAACATCGATTTTGATTGGCATCAGTATTTGCGAGTGGTGCTCAGCCGACAAATCCGCCGTCAGTAACAAATATTCATTTGACGGTCTGCGTAGTAGGACATCTATCATTACCTACGATATCATCTGATTTTTCAAACGAGATCGTTCCTCCTTTGACCAAGAACATACCATTATAATTCACATCTCCCTTGATTATAAGATCGATATTATTTGTGACGATCGTAAACGGAGCGGTAAATGAAGTGATGTTTTTCAAGGTAATCGTCTTCTTGGTGTCAGATTGTAAGATATAGATTTTCTGTTGAGGGACGATTTTTACTGTGATATCTAATCCATCAAAAGCCGTATTTTTCAATGAGCTTTGAGGAACAGGGATAGCGAGCTTATCATATTTGGTGATGAAGGTATTGATCATCGCTTGAATGTTATTTCCAGGAGCGTATGCTGATTCATTGAGTATCATGATGTCAGAAAGATCCGTACTGTCGATCAGATTCGTTCCATTCAATGTGCTGTATCCATCGAGTCTGATATTCGTAGCTTTAGGCGTCAGACCAAAGGAATTCTTCTGTGCGAGATAAGGTTTGGTAACAGTGAAATTAGTTTCACAGACCCTTTGGAGCGGTGATCAGCTTACAAAGGTAGTGCCATTACAGTAGTTATATTTGACTTCCTGAAGCCTGATTTTATATTCTCCATACATTCCGTTAGTTATACTACTATCTATAGGAGTATAAAATTTTCCGTATGCATCAAGCATTGATGAGACTCCGATGCTGCTGAAGTAATCGAAGATAGCAGCAGAATTTTGCTGTTTGCATGGGACATTGATAGTGTTGCCCGCTACACCATTGCTGTTGTATATTTGGAATACACATTGCAGACTATCTGCTTGCACTTTATTTGTGTTGAGAGAATCACAAGTGGAGACTGCGTTTTGATCGCCATCAACGGTTCGCCAAAACGGCAAGAGTTCATTTTCTTGTACAGAGATGTTGGCATCGCCGATATTGAAACATCCTGCAAGTCCTGCTGTAGTAGAGTTAAGATTACATCCTACAGAACAACTTGATTGAGAACTTCAATTGAGATTTCCATCGTCGCATTGTTCATATCATTGACGGATACCATCACCGCATCTTCAGAATGTTCACTGATCAGCGATTAGATTTTGCTGACAAGCAGGTGAGGTTGCTCCGTCGACAGAACAGGAAACAGGATAGGTGTGAGGTGTGCTGACATTAGTATAGATACATGTCGCATCCAAAGTGGAAACATTAGTCGCGGTATGTATATTACCATCTCAACAATTGATAGTGATATTTTGTGCGGTTGTTCAGCTGGTAGTTGAACATCTAAACATACTAGATGCATTTCCATTTGAATTTACGAGTGCGATAGTTCCATTGAGCGGAGTCAAGGATTGGCATTGTCATCCACTTGCCACGACAGGAGGAAGGGTAATCGCTGCATTGACTGAGCTGCAGGTTTGACCGGTTGTTATTCATCCGAGTGAATTATTATATTGATAGTTGATGCATGCGTTATTGACGATTGCTTGGGTTACAAGTACACAAGAACCTCCCTGATTTTGGCAGACTTGTCCGCTGTAAAGCACACCAAGATTTCCTTGGGTATCACAAGGTTCATTTCTGGTGAGCATTCCGTCACCACATACTAACGGCTCTTGGATAGTTATGCTGCGAGTAAGAAGTTGGTTATTATAGGAGAGACGAGCAGTAGGAGAAAATGAGACATAATTTTGCGGTCCGACTATCCCTGTGATGATGAGGGTTCCTGTCTGATTGAGCGCTAATGTTCCAAGGTTTCCAGAATAACTTCCAAGACTTGTAAATCATTGTGTTCATGAAAGTCCGAGAATAGCATTTATGCCTGTAGTGTTTCCAAAATTTGCATACGTGAGGGTGAGCTGGACGATATCACCGCTGACTGCTTGGATCAATATATTGGGTCCAGAGCCATAAGGAGCGTTGTCCATTTGCGGCTTGCTTAAATTGTTCGCTATGATGTTGAGGCTGACATTTGAAATTCATTGCACGGTTCATGTAACTACAGAACTATTGTTTCCTGTAATTCCTTCAATGCTTGTAGTGATGATATCTGCAGCATTGCTAAAGGTAGATCATGCAACAAGGAAATTGGTGAATGTACCTGTAAGTGTGATTGTACCTCAGCTTCCTGCGGGAAGTGTTCAGAGAGGAAATACCGTAGTCGATAATGAAACTTGTCCGTTCATGGTATCGTTGATAACAACATTATCTGCAGGTTGTCCACCGTTGTTTCCGTATTTGATCGTGTAGATGACTTGATCCCCTGTATTGTATCCGGTAAAGGGAGCGAGGGTTTTCGTCACCCAGACGTCAGCAGGAGCTGTAACGCTTGCCATTGCAAGAGCGCTATTGTTTCCTGTGGTGTATTCA
>JAHFJL010000001.1:0-19109 GCA_023245855.1 bacterium | reverse complement strand
GACTAGCCGTAGCTGTTTTAGCAGTTTCGTTAAGCGCTGTTCCTACAGCAAAATTTTGTGTCAGAGGAGCACTCAAAATGATTATCATAGATTGTCCTGGATTGAGATTAGCGAGATATACGCCAGTCCATACAAAGTCTTGCGGATAGTTGATGAAATCATAAGGATGTGCTGTTCCGTTGAATGTCGCAATCGGAGTGAATAATCTAGGGATAGGAAAATTACTTGTAAAGGTGATTCCTGTCGCTTGAGTGGATCAGATATTTTGTAATGGTATATAATAGGATACATTGTCTCCAGAAAAACTTGGATTCATTCCCGTCAAGATATTTGTTAGAGCAAGGTCAGAGACAGGAGTAAGCTGAGCCATCGCGGATGTGAGTAAGCTAGACATCTGTGAGTCAGGACCAAACATTGCACTTGTATTTATGATAGGAAGCGATCGTAGAGGAGCGATGACCTTAGCGGTAATAGTTACGGAAAAATTACTGTTGGAAGGGATGTAGAACATCGGATCATGATCGACTCCAAGAGTTAATAGCGCATCATTTATCGGCACAAGGGTTGCATTCTGATATGAAATATTATATCCAGGCGTTGTAGGCAAGACATACTTTACATACACATCACCCGTCCCATTTGTTCACGTAAGTGTGAAGGTTGCCACAGAACCAGAAATCATTCACTGCGTTGCAGGAGTGAGATTTACACTGATTACATCAGCTCGTGTGAATCAAACGAATCACAAAAAGCTTAGAAGAATGCTGTAAAATAATTTTTTAGTGCTATTACTATAAATCATTTCCGTAACGATAATTAATTAAAGAGTGATGTTAGGTGGAAGGAACAAGGGACATGGTATATGGTACAAGGGACATGGGACATGGAAATTTTCCTTTATCCTTGTTCCTCGTTCCTCGTCCCTAGCGAATAGTTCAGTTAACAATAATTTTTCCGGATCAGTTGGGAGCGAGTGGTGGAGTGAATATCCAATGCAATATTGTTCCTCAAGAATTAGGTGTCTGTGTGGTAGGCATAGGAGTGGCAGAAACGAAGTTTAATGTTCCTGGCCAGTAATCCGTAATATCGTAATTTGTGATAGTAGCGTTTCCATTGTTGGTGTACAGGAGTTCAAAGGTTACAGGATCACCGGATTTGTTTCCATATTGGGTGATTTTTTTCTCGAATACCATCGTAGAGTTAGGAGATGTTGAGACTGGAAATCATAGAGGTTGAGCATTTCATGATTGGATTGTTCCATTACTCATAGTATAAAGTGTTGATGCGTTATTAGTATAATTTGCTATACATGTCGGTGAATTAGTGATATGTCCCGTAAGGTAAAGATAGAGAGTTTGCCCCACCGCCAACGAGCCATTATAAGCCCAAGTGTAAGGATTACTAGTAGTAACCACCGTAAAGGGCATATTCGATGTCCATTGAGGATCAAGGGTGATACAAGAGCTTGTAGGCCAAGTATCAGTGATTTGAACATTGCTCACAGGATCCAGACTGTTGTTGGTTACCGCAAGAGTGAATCTTGCATCTTCGCCAGGATAATAAGAGGGTTTGTTTGATGTCTTGGTTATGCTGACATTCGCTGTAGGGGAATACACATAAAATAATGCTGAAGAATACAACATCTGAGTTTCATCTGATTTCAAAAACGAATTATTGAGGGTCTGATTTGTATATTGATATCCTTTAAATTTTCCTGTAACCAAGAGATATCCTTGTTGTCCTGCAGTGAGTGAAAATCAAGAATATTCTACAAACTGATTTCCTCCATTAGTTCATGTTCCTACAGTGTACGGACTCACTCCGACGATTTGACTCGTGACATAATCAAGTGATGCAGGAAGATAATCTGAGACGATTACATTATACACAGTTGAAACACCATGGTTTGCAAAATCGATTTTGAATGTCACTAAATCACCAGAGTGATAGAGAACATTAGTCACGAGTGATTTGTTGAGGGTGACTCCGGTATTTAAGACGGTTATTTTTGTGCTGCAGGTGGTTCCTGATCAGAATACTCACAATACATTCATAGTATAGGTCGTAGTTGTTGTAGGAGTGACAGCGATAGTAGTGTTGCTTCGATTGGGATATACGAGATTCAATCCAGGAATATTAGGTGTGATAGTTGCTAATACTCCATTGCTATATGAGCCATTGAGTATCGCTGTTTGTCCGGGAAGGATAGTAGGCGTTGTCGTAGTCAATGAACAAGGTTGGATATCATCTACTACATTCAAGATTCAGGTACAGGTATTTTGTTCTGTATTATTATTGACTAGCATACTGAAGACATATTGTCCTGTATGGGTAGCCATAACAGAGCTTACACCGTTGTATTGGTTAGCGTTGACCCAGTGCGGCCAAGCCCCTCCAAGTGCAGGAGCAACATAGATATTTGTTCAAAAGAAATTTCAGTTGCTGACATTCCAACCGACAGAAACGATTTGTCCGCTAGCAGCAACGCTTGGACTGAAGGTTAATGTACATTGAAGATGCGGTACAGGGGGAGTGACAGTTACGGTAGTAGAACATACTGCGGGAGTTGTTCCTGCATCGCCGTTGACCGTCAAAGTATAGGTTGTTGTAGTTGCGGGAGCATCTGTGAGATTACTCTCACTTCGTACAGGATAGGTAAAAGAAGTAAGTCCTGTAAGACTTGGTGAAAATGTTGCGCTTGTTCCGCTTGTATATGAAACATTGAGTGTTACGGCTTGTCCAGCGGTGATAGCGGTAGTGCTTACTGTTAGACTACATGTCGGATTTCCAGGTAGTGTTCCCGTATTCGTTCCTGTGCCTATTCCCGTACAATCCTTGTTACAGTGCCCAGCAGTTCCATTGAGTGCGCCTTCATCACAGACTTCGTTTTGTCAGGTAGATTGTGCATTCCATGCGACGAATCCTGCTGATTGAGTCTGGATTCCACCGTTACCATCAGTAGATCCTGTGGGTTTATCGACGATACCATCTCAACATTTTGCGAGATAATAATTTGTACATGATGTTTTTTTTGTAAGATTTGCATTGATAAGCGCTTTGATTGTTCCATTATGTGAAGTGTAATCACTAGCTCGTCTGTAATAATAATTGATGTTCGATCCATTAGTGTTGTTTAAGATAAGTGATCTTTCCATATTTTTAGTGACTATCTGCCCTACTATTTGGTTTCTTGGTGTGGTAGTTGCTCATCATGAAAATATTCCGTTTGCAGCTTCTGTTGTGATTATAGTGACATTATTAGTTTCCAAAACTGTTGACGGAACTACATTTGTAATGTAGGGAAATTTGAGATTCGCCCCAAAGACATTTCCTCCATAGACTCTTACATAGGTTTCGGCCTTATCAAAACTATAATTTACTGGCCCTCTTGGTTGTGCGACACGAAGAACGACGGGAGAATTATCATAGAAAGCGAGATCCTGACTAATATCACAGCTGTCAGTATAGAGGGTTGTTTGCGCTTGAATCGTTCTATTTTCAGTAGAACTTGTAGGTATATCAGAAACAGTATTACCTGCAAAAGATACCGCTCAAATTCATGCTGAGAGAACAATCCCTACTATAATGTACATTTTTTTGGTAAACATCATTACAAATAATTATATAATAAAGTCATAAAATCATTGATAGCTATTATGGAACAAACACTTCACTGAATTCCTCTGCAAAGTTCGGCAGACAGATCGTGCTGCAAAACGAAGTTGCGATATTATCTCAATTGAGAAGCCCATCTCCATTATCTCAGGTTAAATCTCCATCATCACATTCTTCAAAGCTTATGTTATTTTGATCTCCGTTATATGGAGTTCCCGAAGGTTGGAGGATATTGTCTCAACATCTTTCATTGGTTGCCGCTACACCGCATGATGCAGGACAATATCACGGCGTCCCATTGAGCGGACCGTCGTCGCAGGTTTCACCTGTAAAGGGAACTGCCCAGGAATTAGGATCGTAGGTATCTTTGACACTATCACCGCATCGATGGAGTTGATAATTTTTACAGCTCGTATGAGTTTGTACGTTCGTGTCCCATTGTCTTTTTGTATTTCCGTTAGGGAGTGTTGTGGTATAGGTAAGTCCAGTATTTGACATATATCCCATGGTAGGGACTTGATTATATCGGTAAGATGAAGCAGAAGGTCAAGCTCGATTTATAGCATATTTATATTGATATACATACTGGAAGCTCACAATATTCTTATTCACATCTCCATCAGCAGGTTTTTCGAATACTACTTTATTTGGTGTAGTTGCTATGCCTCTGACAGGAGTGTTGTAAGGAAATACCCGGCTTGCTCTCCAGAATGTAGAACTATCAAGCGGACTCGCTTGATTAGCAGTATTTATTTTGTAGAGCATATTGGGAAGTGGAGAATAATATTGTATTTTAGTTCCAGGTGATGTCATTAGGATCTGTCCAGCAGTATAATCATGAGCAGCACCATTTAATATGAAATTATTATTGAGATAAAGATATGCATCTGGTATCCCATCATTATTATTGTCTTGATTTAAATATATATTATTTACATTAGCACATGAAAAACTACTAGAAGCTTGTTCTACAGGAAGAAGATTGTCTGTCCATGCACCATATCAAAAGCTTGCTAGCGTGTTAGCAGCCAAGAGTGTGGCGATTAAAAGCTGTATTTTTGTTTTCATTGGTGTAATGCACAAGAATTTAAAATGTTGAGTTGTTTTCTAGAGTATGATAGCATTATCATTCATCACCACCGGTTCATGCTTGGATGACTCATCAATCTGTTGTTCATCATGGTCAGGTATCGCTTGTGCTTGGAGTAGGGATCTTATCTTTGCTATTCTGGTGATGCTCGATTCATACTTTCAATTCTCTAGTAAGCACTCTGCTTGAAATCGAATGGCTCTTGGTAAAGAGATCGATGCCTCCTTGATATTCTTTCACAGGTTTTCCATCTGCGGTATATTCGCCTACTACGATATGTTTGCGTTTACTTTCCATTCCATCTTTGCCTTCGTTTGTAGAGAGGGTAGGAGAGATGGCTTCATTTCATGTGACAAGCGCTGTTACCTGTATATTTTTTATCTTCATTCCAAGTGACTCATTACAACAGTCTCCAAGGAGATAAAATACTCGACCAATATCTATACTTATTTTCTCTCAAGAGTCAATAGTTAGAGTGTTTCATTCGAGCAGATTTTTTACGTGTGATCGTGTATCTTTAGGGTCGCGTTCAAGCAAATAGACTTCTACTCATTTTTCCTTGATCTTATTTTCTAGACAGGTAGCTAAATACTCTACCTCATACTGATTTTTTTCGAGATTTCAGAGAAACCATTTTTTCGCTGATTCTTTATTTTCTTTGATAGGATACGGTTCTACTTGTGATGTTGTGTTTCAGAGAGAGGTTATCGAGAATTTTTGGTTTTTGTATTGGCTTCAATAATTCCTATAAAAACTAGTATATCATATCAGATTTGGATCAACGGTAGGATTTTCATTATACATTTTTGTTGATTTTGCTCGTTCGGTTCTTTGTATTTTCAACTCATTTTGCAGATTTTTGTCCATCACTTCTTCTGATGGTCATGTCAATGATTCCCATTTGGTATGGCTGCGGTTATGTGATGCTAATATCCTAGCTAATGTTTTGCCGGTATACCATTCATCTTTAGCAAAGATTTGTTTCATTCTATCGACGATATATGATTTGACTTCTCAATCTGTAGAATTGAGATATCCACGCAATTCAGTGAGTTTAGAAGAGTTGTCTGGTAATAATATTTTAAGATATCAGATAGCCTCCGTAATTTCTTGGTCATTGATAGATCAGTCACTATCTATGATATTACTTGATGCTGATAAAAATTGCAGATATTCTTTTTTGTTTGTTTTATTCTTATTTTTTTCAAGATCCTTGATACTATCAGAAAGAGTATCGAGCAATGTTTCTGCTTTGAACATGTCGCCTTCAGATACAAAGAGTTTATTGGTATTGGAGAGGAGAGAAGTACGGGTTTCAAAGTTTTTTGGAACGGTTTCCATAGTTTTTCCGCTGGTTTTTGTTGCTTCTTTTTTTACATCTTTTGCTGCATCTTCAATTTCTTTCTGATCAAGATATCTGATCTTTAATCTGTTTGCAGGATGTCTGTCATCAAGCTGAACGAGATATGTTCAGTCAGTATTTTTAGTTATCGTTAATGTTCATTGTTGTAATGCTATGCCTTCGATATTATTTTCAAATATGATTTTTATATTCTCTCGTTCTTCAGAAGTAGGTTTCTTAAGTTTTCAGTTTTCATCAATAAATGCAGAGGTTTCAGCTTTGACTTTTTCAACTCCGATTTCATTACCGGTCATAGTATTTATGATGTTTGTTTGGATGCTTTCTTTGGTTCGTGGAAGATTTTTTCCTGTAGGTTTATCTTGTAGAGCATCTACATGTATAGTCGCATTATCTCAAGTGAGGCGTACCGTTTCATCAAGTTTTTTGCTTCATAGGCAAAGGGTTCTACGAACGCCGTTTGCTTCTGTAACCGTATATGCGCCTATAGCTCCGACGTTTCCTATGATAAGCGTATTGCCTTTGAGTGAGAAGTCAGGTTGAGCAAAATCAGTAGCATGGATATTCAAAAATTTTGCCAGAGTGATATCCGATGTTCATTGATCAAACGTGATGACCAATCTGCCTGCATCTACAGAACATGATAATCTGCCTTTTGGATCGTTGTAGAGCGCTTCAAGATATCTTGCATATATAGTAGGATCCGTTGCTAGATTATTGATTTTTTCTGCTCCGAGCCCTTGTCCTATTTCATATTCTGTGAAGAGATATTGTTTATCATGAGGTACATACATATTTTTCCATGTAGAGATCCTAGCACCGATATAAAATCCAGCAATGCCAAACTTATCTTGTTGTGCAGTGGATCATTCGCTGGTGCCATATCCAGCATTGTCGCTTACAGTTCCTGTATCCAAGGTTTCACCGCTTTGTGAGCTTGCTGTAGGAGCGAGCCCTTGTTCTTCCTTAGTCTTCCCAATCTTCATCGTAAGCGCGTTAGTCGTCACTCCAAATGATAATTTAGTGAGCGCGATTTTTCCATGCAATCCAGCGATGACATCATGTCTTCGTTGTTCTCTAGCTCCAGATTGTAAAATATCGAACAAGGTGGTAAGCGCTGATTTTTTCTCGCTAGAAGTTTTTTTCGCGAGAAGTGAATTGGATCCAAAGAGCTCATTAGCAGCCATATATCTTACGATGAATGCAGCCTCGCTTTTGAGAGTCTCTTCATTGGTAGTGATGAATTTTCCATAGATAGGATCGCTGTTGAGTCCTTCTATTTTCTGGTCAAAATATTTTTTGCAGTTTTCTTTGCTAGTCAAAATCGTATCGATTTTAGCGCTTTCAATAGTGAATATTTCTGCAGATATGTTTTCATATTGTTTGTCGATTTGGTTGATTCCTGTCTCTAGATCGCGCTGTCGGTTGATGCCAGCAGATGCTTCAGCATCAAGTGTTTTTACTTTTCTGAAATCGATGCCAGCTCTTGCGCCTGCTTCGATGCCGAAATATTGTGCGCTTTTGACATGAGAAAGATCGGCATTGATCACTTTGTTGTGATTATATTGTTCAGCGATTTCTCATCAGAGATCTACAAAGATACCGACTGAACCTCCTATGCCGAGCTTGAGTTCTGCTCATGCACCGGTTCATCGAGCTCGTTTTGTTTTGCCTGATTCGCTTGTTCCGTTTTTTCCATATCAGATATTCAAAAGCAATCCTCATGTTTTGCTATAATGGATTCCTGTAGCGATAAGTGTTGCTGTAGCTTTTTCCAAAAGCTCTTTTTTGAGGTGTTGCGCTTCCCATCATTTGCTGATACCCGCAGCCTGCAATGATGTCCTAGCTCCATTATTGGTTGTGATCTCTACGGTATCGAGAGCAGTCATAATATGGGTAAAGAGTGTCTGTCTGACACGTACCAGTCATTGCTCTCTGATTGTTTTTTTGATTTCTGGATATTCTGAACTGCTCAAAAGAACATCAAGCGTCTCTTTGAGTTTAGCTTCGCTTTCATCCAGATTAATGATGTTTTTTGTTTCTTTCCCGACAAGGGTATCATAGAGGTCAGGTTGCACCATTTCGCTTCATCCATTGATTTTTTTGAGAGCATCGAGAAAAAACATTTTCATTTCCGGCATAGGATAGATACCATCGTCTTCGCTGCCATTGATGAGTTTTGCAAGGTTTTCTCTAGTGCATTTCGTCGGGTCTTTTTGCATGGTGACAAGGTGGGTATTCTCTAGATTCCTGCTATCAGCGATGCTCATATTCTTGAGGATATTGGAGATTACTAATTGTTCTCCTTGAGGTTCACCAAGTTCTACGTTCTGGACTTTGATTGCTTGGTCGATAGTGAACATCATCTGCTGTCCAAAAAGCGTTCCGACATCTCATTGATATTTTTGTTCTTTGTTATTTTTTTTCGCATATGATGCAGAAAGCATTCCGTCACCATTGATATCGCATAAATATTCCAATACATTATCAGTGTGTATAAGCAATCCCTGCTCAATTTTTCTTTCTTTCTTTTCTTGGTTTTGTCAGGTAATCTCATTAGCGTTATAGATTTCTTTGGTTACCATAGCGATATCAGGATTTGATTGGACGAGTGAAGCGAAGGTATCGAGTTTCTTCCATTCTGCTCTGCTAAGTATTTTAGCTATTTTGCCAAGTTCATTATCGATCCCTCATTTGCGTTCATATACCAATGATCCAGCATCGATAAGTTTTTTGAGATTTTTTCTAAGTGTTGAATCGTTTTTTGGTAACGAAAGTTCTTGAACATCTTCATCAAAATCGATTCATTGTATGCCTTCATAGATCGCTTTATATTTGGCATTATATCAAACATCGCCTTCGTAGAGATTCCTTTGTTTCGCTGCTTCACGAAGCGCTATGATAATCCCTACCAATCAAGTATCTTGATCAAGATTGATATTGAACATTCATTTGCGGATCTCTTTTCATTTTTCATCTTCAAAAATACTTTCCATGATTTTTCTTACTCTATTGTCTTTATAGATATTTTGTATTTCCAATCCTTCACCGGTTTTTGCATATCAAAAATCTTTGTACGAATCAACGTATTGGGTAGTGATATTTTCTTTTGATTCTTTCTTTTTATCTTTTTCGAATGCATCTTCATCATTTAAAAATGGATTCGGATTATCTCCATCGGTCGTGGGATATTCAGGAGTTCATGCTCCAGATTCAGGATGTATCTTATATCTGAGGTCGTTAAGTTCAAATTTCACGGATTCACCAACCAATTCTTTCAACCCATTTACGATATTTTTTATATCAGAGGACTGAGAAAGATAGTCATTGAATTCATTTTGCAGCTCAGTCAAAAGCATTTTTGCAGTCGTATCATCAGCTTGTATGATTGCGTTCAGTTCATCTTGATGATCACGGGCAAAGGTATCAAATTCATCGTCTGCATCTTGATCGATAATCAGAAATTGCTGGTCAAGAGCCTGATTAAACAACTCTTTATTATCTATAAATTTTGTCCCTAAAATGTCTTTATTCTTATCTCATTTTTTCATAGCATCAAAAATATCTCACTTAAGAGCGCTTAAGTTTTCTTTGATGTCTTTTACGTTATCTGTTTCGGCAATCCATTCTTGAGCGAGATTCCTCTCACGAAGAGGTTTTTTTTCGTTTTCTATCTCTGGACCGCTCCCTGCAATAGCCATGCAATCGAGTGCTTCGTCAAAATAAAAGTCTACACATACAATAGTATCCGGAAAAAAAATATTTACCCTATTTTAGGAGTTTTTGTTTGTATTTTATATACCGTTTTTATAAAAAAATGATATAATATAGTAAAATAATAAAATGATAAAATCATTCTGACTTGAAACTTTTTGTCCAATGACTACAAAAAATCAACATTGCTGAAATTTTTATGCCGCGATAGTTCAGTCGGTAGAATACACCCATGGTAAGGGTGAGATCGCGGGTTCGATTCCCGTTCGTGGCTAATTTTAGCAGAAAGCGAAAAGCATAAAGCAAAAAGTTCTAACTTCTAACTTCCTTATCATGACATATACACCTTCATATGAATTACTCAAAAAATATGCCGACGTTCTCGTAAAATTTGCACTCCGATGAGGAGAGGGAGCGAAAGCCGGTGAAACGATTTTCGTGCAAATTCCTGAATGTGCAAAACCTTTTTATCTGCCTCTCCAAAAATCTATTCTCGAAGCGTGAGCGCATCCGATCATGGAATATCTGCCTGATGGAGTAGCGAAACATTTTTATGAACATGCAAACGACGATCAGATAGTCTTCTATCCAAGCCATTTCTTGCATGGTAAGGTAGAGCAGATGACACATGTGATTTCAGTCATCGCCGAAGCGGACAAACATGAATTCAAAGATATCGATCCAAAAAAACTTGCTGCGAGAGTGTCTTCGCGCAAAGAATACAAAGAGAGACGCGTCAAAAAAGAGCTCGATGGAAAAATGACACGAACGCTCTGATTGTACGGTACTCAAGCCATGGCTCATGAAGTGGGTATGAGTTTGGAGGAGTATCGAGGAGAAATCATCAAAGCCTGTTATTTGGATTTTGATAATCCTATCGCAGAACGAAAAAAAACAGTAGCAAATATCGAAATAATAAAAAATAAACTGAATGAGTTATCGATAGAATCCGTTCATGTAGAATCAGAAGATGCTGATATAACTATAAAAATCTGAGCGAACAGACAACGATTGGGATGATGATGACGCAATATCCCTTCTTTCGAGATATTCACTTCGCCGGATCGAAGAGGAACAAACGGACGGATAAGATTCAATCAGCCGTTATATAGCTACGGACAAGTCATCAAGGATGCATACCTCAAATTTGAAAATGGCATGATAGTAGATTTCGACGCATCCACCAACAAAGATATGTTTGCAGAAATGATCAAGATTCCTAACGCGAATAAGGTCTGAGAATTTTCTTTGACTGATGGAAGGTTTTCTCATATTACCAGATGTATGGGAGAAACATTATATGACGAAAATGTTTGATGACCGCAAGGCAACACACACATTGCTATAGGAAGCGCTTATAACGAGACTTTCAGAGGCGATGCAAGCAAGCTCACAGAAAAAGATTTGGACGAATTGGGATTCAATCAAAGTGCTGAACATAAGGATATCATCTCTACTGCAAAAAGGAAAGTGACTGCAACATTATCTGATGGATCGACAAAAGTCATCTACGAAAACGGAGAATTTACAGTCTAGTCCATAAAGTCTAAAGTCAAAAGTCTAAGGTCTTGAAAAATAAATCATATTAACTACTGTATAATTATTCATTGTTCATTTTTAATCATTCATTTGCGAAGCATTATGGCATCAAGAACAAATAAGCAAGGTATTGCAAAAAAGAAATCCCAACAACAGAAACAGGCCACAAGACTGAGAGGAACCAAAAGATTCGAATATCCAAAAAGAAAGCTTACTACTGAAGAAGCGAAAGATTTGGGTGTTGTAGGAGTAGTCAAAAATCCTAAAGGCCACGATTATATCCGATTCCTCAGAGGAAGAAAAATATGCCGAGAAACCAGACTTAGGACAGATCCCGATGGATATAGATATATCAAGACCCCTTCCGGAGGTTCAGAAGTGGTAGATGCACCTATGTCAGGATGGACAAGAGGTAAACTCAGAAAAAGCACAGGTACTAAACGCTAAAAAAATATTTCACTTCACAAAAAAATAATCGTCTCAAAAAGATATCGGGACGATTTTTTTTGACAAAAAAAAATTTCTGGATATAATAGAAATGAAATTTTATGTATCCTATGTATTTTATGAAAAAAGAAATACAAAATACTGCTCCACAAAAAAACAACAAAACATGATTTTTTTCAGTGATAAAAAAAGATTTTTTTTCGATACCGACCTCTATCAGGATGATTTCTCTTTCTGTTTTTTTGTTTGTATTATGATGGGCATTGTGAGGTGATACCTTCTTTTCTGTATATATAGCATATATCATAGACAATGTATTTTGGATATCGATAATAGCGGCAATCATTCCGTTTGTGAGGATGATATTTGATATAGGTATGGGTGAAGTGGAAGATCATTCAGATATAAAGTCTATTATTTTTTTGGGAAAATGAATTTATGTTATCTCAAGCATTTTGTTATTTGTTGCAGGAATAGAAAAATCTGTAATACTTCTCGTGGTGGCATCTATAATAACTGGATTAGCAGGTGCAGCATTGCTTACGAGCTATCAAAGCTTCATCCGTAACAATGCACAAAAAGAAAACAGGAGCACGGTATTTGGATTATATTTTTCAAGCATGAATCTTGCATATGTAATAGGAGCGTTGATTGCAGCGGTATTGATCCAATATACAACGCTTCCTTATCTATTTCTCTTTGTCGCAGTATTCTCTGTCATATCATTTTTTACTGATAAGAAACTCCCTAATCTCAGCAAAAAAAAGATAAGAGAATTTATGGGAAAAGAAAGTTTCCTGCACAATTTCTTTCGTCAAATATTCTCAATAGCGCCGATAAAAAAAACATTCGTTACTTTAAAAAATGCGGATAAAAAACTCTACAATGCACTCGGATTTGAGCTTTTGTTTAATATTTTAAACTATATAGGATTGATTTTTATTCCTATTATCGCCGTACAAAGCCATTTTTCACTTTCAGTGATTGCAATAATTTTTGCTATCATGAGGTTCCCTTATGTGATAGATTTTTTTACATGAGAATTTGCTGACAAATACAGCAAAAGAAAATTTATACTGATCGTATTATTATTCCTCTCCTTCCTTTTCGCATTACTCGGATTCAGAGATGGAGTGGGTAGTATCATGATTATCTCATTTGGTATAGCATTGGGATTGTCAGCGATACGTCCCGTGATTTCATGATTAGTCTCTGATTATACGGATGCCGGAGCGAGCGGAAAAATCACCTGAGTCCAGGAATTTGTAGTAAACTTCGGATCGATGTTCGGATCAGTAGCATTTGGAGTGCTGACACTGATATTAGGTATGAACAATACGTTTATTTTGATAGGAATTATTGTTTTCATTATCGCTTTGATAGGTATCATAAGAAGATTTCATCTCTTCCAGAAAAAAATATAAATATTATTTGATTATATCAAATGCTCAAAATCCTTCATATCAAAATTTTTCTTTTGTTGTAGTTCATGTCTGAAGTCATAAATAATGGATAGGATAGATATTTCATTTGTTATGAACAATAAGATCGATATTTGCCAATCTAGCGCTTTGTTTAATCATGCTCAAACCGATCCCATAATTTTTATTTCCTTTTTTTGTTCGATTTTTATATTTTTTTTCGGTACTGAAAATTTTATGGATGTCTTTATCAGGAAAGGGAAATCCCGGTCATTCATCATCAATAAAAAATTTGATATATACTGTTTTTATTTTATTGTCTCTTATTATTTCTAATGTTACACTAGCATTGCTATCACTATGATCAGCACAATTTTTTATGATTTCTTTGAGAAGACGCATGAGAATATTTAGTTTATTAATATTCTCTTTATATAAAAGAGTGAGTAGTTCGTCATTGATATCTTCCACTTTCTCTCTTCTTGCTTCATAATCCAATCCAGCAAATTCTAATGTCCAGGAAAATGTTTTAGTCTCTTCTTTGAGTGTATCCAAAAGGTCTTTATTATTGGTAGATTTTTTAGGAGTGATGTTCCCATCATCTCTTGGTATATTGATCATGGGTTATCTTATATATATAAAATTTCCCAACCTTCCAATTTCTTATCAGTCAAGATATATACAGCGCCACTATTGCAATGTGCTTTATCTAATGAGTTTCCTTTAGTATCGAGGATATCGACGATAGTGAGTTCTCCCATATCGGTAGGAGTGATATATTTGAGTTTCATCCCTGCAGTCATGACTTCCTTGGGTTCGATATGGAAATATATTTTTTTGTTATGTTCGATAGTTTGATCGGAAAACATCCCGAAGTAGTTTCTATTGAAGAGTGGTCAAGCGCTCTCTAGCGTAGTCGAAGTGGTTTGCTCAGTCTCTCATTCAGAAAATTGATTTAATTTATTAAACAAAAATCCATCTCGATATTCTCTGTGAGGGATTGCATTCACTAAACCTGCTATCTTGGGATCAGGCTTTTTACCAGCAAGGATAGCATCGCGAACATGTTTATATGCTTTGACTAATGCACCGACATAAAATTCTGATTTGCTTCTTCCTTCGATTTTTATCGCATCGACATAGGGCATGATCTGTTCTAACTTATCGATGGTGCAAAGATCTTTTGATGATAAGATATAGGTGCCGTCTTCATCGCCTTTGACTTGGAAAAGCTTGCCAGGTCTGCGTTCTTCTTCAAGTCGGACCTTGTATTTGAATCTGCAGGCATGTGAGCATTCGCCTTTGTTTCCAGGTCTTCCGCTCATATAATCGCCGAGATGGCATCTACCAGAATACGTCATACACATAGCTCAATGTACGAAAACTTCTATCTCCATACCCGGTACTTTTTCTCTGATTTCTTTGATTTCCTCGATGTTCAATTCTCTTGCGAATACGATCCTTTTTACGCCCATATCTTTCCAGAACTGCACTGCTGCATAGTTCATAGTAGAGGCTTGTGTGCTCATATGCAAAGGGGTATCCGGCATATATTTTCTGATGATATGGAAAGTTCCGGGATCGGAAAAAATGATAGCATCAGCTCCGACATCAGCAATCTGCTTTACAGTCTGTTCAAAGATTTTGATATCGATATTTCTCGGGAAGATGTTCATAGTAAGCAATGCTTTGCTTCAGTTTTTGTGCAGATCATCGACCGTTTTTTTGAGATTATCAAAAGTATAGATTTTGTTTTGTCTCATCCTGAGTGAGGTGAACGGTACGCCGACATAGACTTCATCAGCTCCGTAATGACTGGCTACCATAGCTTTTTCATGTGATCAGCCTGGCGCAACAATTCGTGGTTTGTTTTTCATCATTATATATTAAATAGTAAATTCGACATATTCTTGTTCGGGTAGTTTGTATATCGGAAATTTTTCTCAGTATTGATCTAATAGTTTCTCTCTTTCTTTATTATCTAATCAAGGATTATTTGGTCATCGATGTGCCATTGTTTTGATAGGAATAAGGCCAATTCAATCGCCAAGAGAATCTTTAAGTGAACTATAGTATGATTTACCTCGAACAATAGCTCATGCTGATACTCCTGCAACGATTTTATTTTGCAAAAGGTCTCTGAGATTAGGTATTTCACTAAGAATTTCTATATGTTTTCTTACAGATCATCAGCCAAGAAAAATGATTTCGTTGTTTATAATTTGTTGGATGAGTTTTGAAACATTACTATCGGCTGAGGTAATACATAATATTTTGTCAGAATTGTATTTTAAAAATCACTCTTTATATTTATCAAAATCATAACTTTCCAAAGTTCATCCAAAAGGCAAAATTAAGATTTTACTTCCATAAGTACAAAGTCTCTGAAAAAATTTTTTATTCTTTTCAGAATCGATTCAACTACGTCATCAATGAAGAAAAAAATGGGTCATATATAAACAAAAAGATAAATGATAATTAGAATATATGATAGTCGATAATATTTTCAATTATAAATACGGTGTATATGAGGTTAAAAAAACTGACCTACGAAAACATAAGTCAGTATTGTTTTGTCATTAGTTTATTTAAGATCTTCCACTTCTTTCATAATCGTACTGATATGATAGACCTTCAGCCCAAATAATATCTTAAAAATCACTAATGCAATCCCCGTCATGACCCAAAAAACAATCCTGATGAAACTATAGAGCAGCAAAAACATCAATAGAATGACTGATGTCTTGAAAGCAGGATCTGAATAGATTTTATTCATCTGACCCAGAAGATAATCACAGATTCCCATATTGACAGCAGTATTATCTTTGAGGGTTTGATCGATGAAATTCTTTTTATAGACATTGAAGGTTTCGATGATTTTTGAGTAGCTTGATTGTTGTGTCTGTAAAGAGATATCTTGCCCGATAACAGCGATATCTTTTACTTTAGTATTGAAAAGTGCGGTAGTATCAGTCTTGATCTTTGTCACTCCCTCAGCTACGGGACGGGTAAAAAAATTGATTACTCTATTGGAAGCTGCAGACAAGTCCTGGCAGGTAAAGGGGAATTTGCTGTAGTATCCGAAGACAAAGAGGCTGTATCCGATAGTGATGAAAACGGTAAAGATATATCCGCCGACATTGAAATATCCGACAGAACGCCGCACGATTTTATCGTGTGATTCGCCTTGCAGAAAGTATGCAAGCATGACTATCCCCGTATTTATAGTCAGGAGAGATGCTACCAAAAACCCATTAGGCAACCCTATAAATAATGCTTCACCTGCTGAAACGATAAGCATGAGAATGATAAGATATTTAATCGGTATGTTGCGGAGCTCTAGATAGAAGAAATGAAAAAAGATAAAAAATAATAATATATATATCATAGATTGAAGCGCGAGAAAACTTCCGAAAAGTTGAGAAAAAAATATGAGATAAGCTGACACACTCAAGATACCAAACACCCGAAATTTTCGAGAAAATATTATTTTTATTGCTGAGTGTTTTGTTAGTTGACTAGTTTGTTTTGACATTTATCCAAAAAGCAAAGAGATAAAATAAGGAGCTTTCCATGCGAGTATCCAGAACGCGACAATCATCGCAGGAAAAAAAGGAATTACATTCAGGGACGAGGAACTAGGGACTAGGGATGAGGAGAAAATTCATTGCCTTGTCACATGTCCCATGCCCCATATTCCAATAATATATTGGATTCCTGACCATATCAACCCGAGAATACTACTTATCAGGACAAACAATATCAAGACGTTTATCATCATCCATCACGAAAATACTATTCATTGGATAGATAAAGCGATAGGCAATAAAATTCAGATAATAACTGCGAGATAAACATCTCCTTCACCGAATCATTCCATCTCTTTTTTAAACCTCATCTTTGCATACCACTTCCCAAAAAAGTATATTCAGGTGAATACTCCACCAAAGAGTAGGGCAGACAAAAATGTGGATCGGAGATCTCCAACTTCCAAGAAAATATTTGCTACTATTCAAACTATTGCCAAGAGTATCCATACTATCATATGGAGTTCATATGTTCTGAGATCATAGACCAAAAGGAGCATAAGGAGTCGGTTCGTAATCAGTCATAAGACCAGTATCGATATTCAATATTTATATAAGAAAAGATATGTTATTAGAAAAACACATGCTCATAGGACTTCCAATACGGGATACATCCAAGAAATTTTTTTCCCGCAATATCTACATTTCCCACCATGAACAAAATAGCTTATGATTGGCACCAAATTTTTAGCCATTAATCTATGTCTGCATTCAGGGCATTGTGAGTATCAAAAAAGAAATCAGCGAAATGTGCTTCGAGTAATCCCATCAGTAAATCTTGTCAAAATAACTGAACCGAGCGAGCCGAAGATAAGTCATAAAATAATTATGATTGCTATTCACATGAGAGAGAGAAATATAAATATAAATAAAATATTATATATGATAGGGCATGAAAAAATCAAGACTCATAATTTGACAAACAATAAAAATTATATATAATAAAAAATAGATTATTTATGATATTATTTTTAGACAATGGGAGTAAAGATAATATGAATCTGAACTTGCCTTGGCAACAAGGTGGTATCAGAGAAAGAAGTATGTGAAACCGCAGGCAAAGAAGCCTGATTTTTGAACGTAAGGACAGAATTGACGAATGTCTTTTACTTGGAAAAAAATCAAGGGACAGTAGAAGATATGTTTGTGGATGCTATTTTAAACGCTTTGATTGATGCAAGATTGACGGTAGATGATATCGATGGAATCTTTGTTTCCCATTCATGATCTCATGGAGATAAGGTTATCAGTTTATCTGCGATATTAGCTACGAGGTTATGACTCAATATAAGAAGAAATATAATCGCAAAAGATATAAACGCAGCTTGCGTGGGATTTGGCGATGCTTTGGATACGGCATTTCAACAGATAAAAAACGATGGACAATTCAATCACAAAAATTACATCGTCGTAGCCTGAGATAATTTATGAAGTGGACAAAGAGACATGAAGGATATCAAGACATGAATGTTTTCAGATGGAGCATGATGTATGATCATATCAAATTATCCTGATTATTCATCGATGATGGAGATAGAAAAGACAGCTTCATGATTATCAAAAGGCGTGAATATCAATAACGTATGCGCGATATCCCAACCAGAGTGAAAAAAATTATGAATGAATGATGGGAAAGAATTGAGCTCATCGTTGCTTGGTACTGCAGATGAGATATTTTCTGTGCTGGGAATAAGAAATTTAGAAAGTGGGACATTGATCATTCCGCATCAGCCAAACAATAAGATGCTCAAAAAATGGGAAGATAATTCAAAAGTGATCTCACACGCAAAAGAAAAGTGAAAGGAGATTGAAGTGCATAACGATACCTACAAAACGATGGGAAATCTAACAGGAGCGTCTGTTGTTTTCTGACTACAGAAAGCGATCAAGGAATGATTGTTACCTAAGTGATGCAAACATATTATTTTAGCGCCATTTTGAGCAGGATGACATATCGCTTGAGCTGAAATAAAATATTCCGATCCCTACAAAAAAACATTTGGAATTATACCGAAAATAGGAGTGAAAGCATATAAAAATGCTTCAAAATATACATATGAGGCCAATGAAAAGATATTTTGAGCGAATGCTCCTATCTCATACAAAAAAAATATAGCAGGAAGATTAGTTCCAAACGTATTTGCTGAAGGATGAATGGATCGGTTTATACCACAACAATCATCAATAGCTAAAGTTATTTCTTCAATCGATATATTCCATTGGCAGGCGTTAAGATCATTGCATCCAGACAAAGAGTTCGTCACCAAAAGCATCTATTACGAATTACCTAAATCTGAAGACGATAGAACAAGTACATTTCATTTTAATGGGCAAAA
>JAHFJL010000011.1 GCA_023245855.1 bacterium | reverse complement strand
TGTTTTGTAGCGAGGAGCGTGACTTTATATTTGAGGGTATCTCGTGTCTGTCTTGGATTGATATCAAAAAGCACCAATACGTTTCCGCTTCCATCGGTTTCAGTACCTTTGACAAGTCATTCGATGTCTCCCAACTTTTGGAGGTTTTCATTTTTTGGAGTTATGCTGAGTTTATCGAAAATAAGTTGTGAAACTCTTTGTATCTTGCTAGTATCATAGAGTTTGCCATATCATTGAGCAGGCGTGACAGTCATAGTTTTAGTTTCTCCTACATTCATGCCTACGACACCTTTATCTAATCCTTCGATGACTTGTCCGGATCCGATGATAAACATAAGGGGAGTTTGTGCGGTATTCTGGTCAAAAGGTGTTCCATCAGCAAAGGTAGCGGTATACGTGATAGAGACCAAATCTCAGGTTTTTACACCGTTGTTGCCTGTACATCATGCGAATATCACAAGTGAAAGCGATGCTACTGCGAAGATGCTGATAATTTTTTTCATTTTTTGTATGATCAATGGGTAAAAAGATGATATGCTAAAGGTGGAATATCAATGAGAAGCTACTTCCCATCAAGCTTATCCGTAATAAACTTTTTCCATGAATCTTGTGGTGTTTTGATTGTAGTATCTTGATAATTGATAGCGTTGTTGACGGTTCAGGTGTTTACATCTTGTTTTTGATACATCTGTTCAAACTTGATGATATATTCATCTCCCATAAGCATGTTATTTTCATGCTCTAGGAAGTATTTTGCATAGTCGGATTTTTCGTAGTTGATGAGAAAATTCGTGGTGAATGCAAGCTCATCGGTTTTTACTTGCTGTTGGAGAGTGGCGTCTTCGATAGCGGTTTCTATGGATACATAATTTACATATGTCCTGATAGCTACAATCATCGCAAAAATATCCAGAAATAGGATTCCATATTTGATGCGATTGGGATATTTTCTTAAAAGGGCTTGTATATACTCCATAAACTGGTGAAAGGTGAAAGGTGAAAGGCGAAAGGCGAAAGGTGAAAGGTGAAAGGTGAAAGGTGAAAGGTGAAAGGTGAAAGGTGAATAATATATTATATATAATGTTATCCAAGTACCATGTACCATGTACCATGTACCATGTACCATGTACCATGTACCATGTACCATGTACCATGTACCATGTACCATGTACCATGTACCAATTATGGTCATTCCTGGTTGAAAAATCAAGCTAAAAACATACCTTCTCCTTGTTACTTTATACTTTCTACTAGAAAATATGTCTATCCGTAAACTTCCAGAATATCTGATAAATAGACTCAAAGCATGAGAAATAGTTGAAAGACCGGCTTCCATCCTCAAGGAATTGGTAGAAAATAGTTTGGATGCAGGTGCTACGCAGATCAAGATAGATATCCATGATGGGGGAAAATCACTCATCAGCGTCGAAGATAACGGATCGTGAATAGAATTGTCAGATATGGATTTATTGTTTGAAAGATATGCTACCTCCAAGATTTATGGTGAACAAGATTTGTTTAATCTGAGTAGTTATGGATTTCGTGGTGAAGCATTAGCGAGTATCGCTGAAGTCAGCAAAACGACAGTCATCTCAAAAACTGAATATAGCGAGATAGGAACAAAAATTACGAAGCTCTGAATGGATCCCGTCATCAAGCATCAACCCGTAGGATTTGCGCATGGAACGATCATTACGATCCAGGATCTGTTCTATAATGTACCTGCAAGACTCAAGTTTCTCAAATCTTCGCAGACGGAATTTTTTTATTGCTACAACTATGTGGTAGATATCGCACTGATGCATCCTGACAAATTATTTGTCTTCAAAAAAAATGATAAAGAGATATTTCATCTGGTTCCAAGAGACTCGCTCATGGAGAGGATAATGGATATCTACAAAAAAGACCGGTCAAAGCATATCAAGGAAATCAAGCACGAGGGCGAAGAAATATCGATGTACGGAATCGTAGGGAACGCTCAGCTTTTGTTTGGATCAGGAGAGAATATCAAGATGTATGTAAACAAAAGGCCAATCCAGGACAAGGTGATGAGAAAGGCGCTCATGGATGCTTATTATAGGCAGATAGCGCCCAATGAATATCCGCTCGCAATCCTGATGATTGATGCAAAACCAAGTTTCGTTGATGTGAACGTGCATCCGAGAAAGCTCGAAGTGAAATTCGCTGACTCAAGAAAAGTCTACGATATGGTATATGCAAACATCCAAAAAGCGCTTTGAGAAAATAGGATTTCGACCATCAGTCAGCAATTTTCTAGATTGGAAGTCCCTTCAGCTCCCATTGGGGCACAAGGCGCTATGTTCGGCGCTCAGGATTTCGCTACAATAGCGCAACCTGCGGTCACTCAAGCAGCCATGTTTTCACCCGCAGAACAAGAACAGCTTCGAGATAAGGAGATAGGCGAGTATAAAGTGATAGGCCAGCTGCGGAATGTCTATATCATCCTTGAATCTACAGATGCACTGTATTATATCGATCAGCATGCATTGGCGGAGAGGATACTTTTTGAAAAGATAAAAAAATCTATAGCTGACTGATCTTCTTCAGAGATTTTACTCCAACCGATTACGATAGAGGTGATGCACATTCCAAACCTCGATAAAAAACTTGATGAGATAAATGCATTAGGTTTTGATTGCTCGATGATAGGGGAAAATAAGATAGCTATCTATTCAGTACCGCAGATATTCTCGCTCTACAAAATCGATATGGAAAAGATATTCAACCATATCTTATATTTGGAAGTCATAAATTTTGATCATATCTTAGACAAAATTTTTGCAACGCATGCCTGCAAAGTTTCCATAAAAGCAGGGGACAGACTCTCACTTCCCGAGATGAGTAACCTGGTAAAAGAATGATTGACCGCTATTTCAGGTCTCTTTGTCTGTCAGCATGGAAGGCCATTTTTCATCAGAACAGAGAAAAAAGATATCGATAAATTTTTTGATAGATAATAGTAAATATCGATTACATTATAAGAACCATAAAATAAGACGCCGAAATAAAGTAAGGAACGGTTTTAAACCGTTCCCTACAATCACGCAAAAATATTGATGATCAAAGTTTTTAGATAACGCAAAATATGCATTAATATAATTTATATTTTTTGTGGATATCAAGAATCTCCGCTTGGGTATATCCCAATTCTTTGTGTAAGATATAATCCAAAACATTTTTGCTGGCTTCATTATCCAGATCAAAAATCTTAAACAAAAGCGAAATATCTATGTTTTCTTTTTTGAAATCAGGGATAGTTTTTTTTGCTTCTCTCAGGAGTTCTATGAATGTTAACGGTTTTCAAGTTTCATATGCAGTAAGATAGTCGTCCCGATCAAGGTATCCGTCCTCATGGATAAATTCTTTGTTCATGAAAGTGCACACCGAAAAAAGTTCAGAAAGAGGTATTCTGAGTGGATTTTTCTTGAGAGTATATCCATTGCCCAATGCAGCGGCAAGATAGAATTCTCATACTTCATCTCTGGCACTACGGAGATACTCTTTATAGAGTTCTGGATTCATTTCCGGTTTTTGTGCAACAATATAATAGTAGGATGCCATTGCTTTGAGAAATTTCATATCCAGAGGAGAGAGTTTCTGCTTGTTTAATGAATTGATGCGTTGCTGGATATGCGAATATTCATCGAGGTAATTATTTTCTAGGTTTTTGTCATTGATATTGGGCATTTTCCATGCTAAGACCTTGCTTATATTGTCTTTCATATCTGAGAATAAGCGATCATCGGAAGATGATTTTTTGTGAGATGATTCATTGTTTTTTTTGATGTTCATTATAATCAAATAAGATATAAATATATTCGAGAAATACATACAAGCAAATAAAACTATCTAATATGCTTTATATTTTTGACGGAAATCGGTGACCTCCTCTTTGGTATATCCAAAATCTTCGTGCAAGATATCGACCAATATGGCTTTGCTATATTCATTTTTGAGGTCGAAGATTTTGATCAAAAGAGGTATATTCAAGTGTTCTTTTTCAACCTTGAAAATATGCTCTTTTGCTTCTGTAAAAAGCTGAACAAATTTGAGACTGCCTCAAAAATTATTATATTCATCCAAGTATTTTGCCCGATCAATGGTTCAATCCGTATTTTTAAAGTTTTTATCTATAAAATTACAAATAGAAAGTATTTCAGAAATCTCGATGCGGAGCGGATTTTTTTTAAGATCATAGCTATTGTCCAATACACAGCTGAGATAAAATATTCATAAGTTATCTCTTGCTATGCGCAAATATTTTTTATAATCATAAATAGGCAAGGTTGTTTTGTATGAAACGATATGATAATATTTTTCCATGAGTGCAAGAAATGCCATATCTTTTGGAGGCAATACTGTATTTTTGAGGGGTTCTATTTTTTTGAGCATATCGTTAAAAGTATCCAGCCAATCATCTTGAAATTTTTGATTGCCTTGTTCGGGGTGTACTCATTTTATGATATTCAGCATATCATTTTTGATATCCTCCAAAAGAGTGTTGAGTGTTTTGTGCTCAGAGAGATTGGGTACGATATCTGATTCTAAATTAGTGTTTTGTTGTGTAGTCATTACAGGAGAAAATAAAATAAACATACTCAAGTATATCCAAAATTGTTTTTTTTTGCAAATTTTAGAGATATAAAATAAGACGCCAAAACTTCTGAAAGAAGTTTAACGTCGTTTTTATCCCGCTTTAGCAGAATAGGAATTTTAGAAATTCCTATGTGATAAAAAAAAACTCCCGCTAGGGGAGTCTTCTAGATATATTTCTAAATTATCTGATTTCGATCTGGTAGCCGGTGATTTGTGTAGCGAGTTTGACATTAGAAGCTCATTTACCGATAGCAAGCGCTTTTTGACTTTCTTCCATCGTGACGATAGCTTTGTTATCAATAATTTCTACATTATTTATCTGAGCGGGTTTAAGACAGTTTTTGATCAATTGTATAGGATCTTCACTATCTTCGATAAAGTCTATCTTTTCTCCATCGAGCAATGAAAGTACAGTATTGATCCTATCTCCTTTGCTTCCGACCATCACTCCTACGGGATCAACTTTTTCTTCATTAGAATATACGATGATCTTAGTTCTTTTTCCAGGGATTCTCACGATTTTTTCGATAGCGATAATGCCTTCTTCAAGTTCTGGTACGATTTTTCTCAAGATTGCTTCGATATATTCAGTTGTAGATTGAGTGATTTCAAGTACGATACCTCCTTGTCCTTTTGAGATTTGCTTCAAAAGTACAAATATCTCTTCACCTGGTTCATACATCCTATTTGGGATTTGCCCATCGGGTTGCAATACTACGGCTGTTCCTTCTACATCCAGAATAACGCTATCAGCATGTACTCTGATGACTCTCGCTTTCAAAAGTTCTCCCTGTTTATTTTGGAATTTTTCGTAGAATCTTTCTCTTTCGATTCCTTTTAAACTTTGTTTGATAGTCTGAGCAGCAGATTGCGCAGCAATCCTAGAAAGTTCAAGTGTTGCAGGAGTGACATTGATCAATAATTTTTCTCCTAGAGTCACATCTTTTCTGATTTTTTTAGCTTCAGCGAGCGTGATCTGAATCTCAGAATCTTCCACTTCTTTAGCTACTTCCAGTTCTCTATATATAGTCACCGTACCATCATTTTCGATGTTGATGATGATATCGGATTTTTTGTATTGAGGGTAATCTTTCTTAAATCCAGACTTGATACCAGATTTAACGATTTCAAGCACTTGATATGGATCAAATTTATAATCATCTACGAGTTGCATAATTGCAGCTTGGATACTTTTTCCATCTAATTTCATTTTATTTTTTTGGAGAAAATAAATAAGACACAAAATTTTTTCTTCAAAAATTTTGATGTCGCTTTTATCCCGCTTTAGCGGAATAGGAATTATTTTTAATTCCTATGTGATAAAAAATAGGATAATCTTATTATCCTAATAGGAGGATAGCGATTTATACAACCTTTTCAACACTATTTGTTGCTAATAAAAAAAGAGGACTGCGATACGCAGTAACCTCAAATATTCAACCATAGATAAGTTTAAGAGCGACCACAAAGCCACATCCGATAAAATTTAGTGCTGTGCCGATTATCAACATTTTGTCCTTAGCTATAAATATGCTATAGCATATACCATTCATATGGAGGAGCGTAAATATAATGAATGTATAGAGTGAAATGCTTTGTGCATTTTGGAGATTCATAATGTTGTATCCCTGGATAATCATAGCTATTCCAGCTATTATAAATCCAAACCCAAAGATAAAGTTACAAAATTTTTTCATATATGTATTTTTTTGTATATATACATATTTACTATAAAAAGTCAAATATTAGATTTTTTGAAATGAAAACAAAAAAAGGAGCGGATACCGCTCCTTACAGGTTGATGAAAGACATAACGGTCTCTCTCTGGTTAGCATTTAAATTCTCTAAAATATGAAGTAATTTTTCAAGTTCTTTGGCTTTGATCCGTAGGGCATCCCGTTCTTTTTTTGTTTTAAATTTGCATACACTGTATTTGGCGAAGTTAGATACCGGATTCCGAAGACCGCAATCACAGATACCATCATCGTTATTGTCTGGATAGGTAAAATGATGTCGGATTGTTTTAATGAGTGCGTCTTTTTTTGTTTCACGTATCTTATTTTGTAATTCATCTAATGATTTCATAGCTTTTGTATTTTTTTTATTTTATAGTTTATATACATTATAATACAAAAGTCAATTTAAAAAAAAGGAGCGGATACCGCCCCATGATATTTAGTTAATAAATAGTATCATTATCAATAAATGGTAGTATTGTCTTTTTGTCTTCATCATCTAATTTGTTCAAAACCAAAAACAGTTTTTCAAGCGCTTCTACTTTTGATCTAAGATGTTTTCTTGTGCTTTCAGTCCGTTGTGGACATTCCTTGGATTCACTTACGCCAGATAATCCGCAATTACACCTATCTTTATCACTGCCATGATATCCTAGGCTATGATTGATGATCACAGTTAATGATTTGTCTTTAAGTTTGTGTATTTGTTTGTTTAGGTCGGAGAGATTTTTCATAAGTATATATTTTTATTTTTGTATATCTTATATTTGTTTAATAGAAAAAGTCAAGTTGCATATTTTTTACAAGCTTAAAATATTTTTTGTTTTTTTAATATTTTCATAATAGTGTCTCACATTCCGATAAATCTTCCAATCATAATCCCTGCAACTAATGAAAATGTAACAACAAATACTAAGGGACTTGGGACGATAAGACCGATAAGAAAATGTCTTCAAAAAGAAAATACCAGATATATTCACAAGATTATTCATCCTATCCTATCAATGCGTGATGTTACCACTTGTTCATCCTTATGCCAATAAATTTGAAACATACGGGAAATGAAAAATCATCCAATCAATCCGATAGCTCGGATACCTAGGGCAAGAAAAGGATTAAATTTTGTTACAATCACTTCGTATATCACGATGCCAATCATAATCAGTGAAAACAAAAAATAGATTTTCATTTTTTTAGAAAGTTTTTGATGTACGTATTTTTTGATATGATCTCTTTTTTCTTCCATGAGAATTAAAGTTTTTGAAGTAAATCCGTTATGATAGTATTGCTGACGTTCATCCCTTGGTCAGTAAGTTGGAGTTTGGTCCCATCAAAATAGACCAGTCATGCCTTCTTATATGTAGTAAGCAATCCGTCATATTTGGGGATAAGAACAGAGATAAATGGAGTGATATTATCGATTCCTGCTTTGGTTCTTAATTTAAGAAAGAATTTTTCAATCAATATATCTGATCCATTCAAGGTTTCGACCATAGATTTCGCAATCCATTCTCCTTTGATGTATTTTTTTATATCTCACGTATTTGTCCGACGAAAGGTCTTTCATTCTGTACCGAGATATCCTTGGATATTATCCATTTCTACTTCAGAACGGCAGTTAAAGAACGAAGCAGCAGATACTCATACTCCGATATAATTTTCCATATTCCAATACACCATATTGTGGATCGAAGTCTTGCTCGCTTTGGCGAAATTTGAGATTTCATATCTTTGATATCAAGCATCCAAGACGATGTCCTTCAAGATAAGGAATTCTTCCAAAATCTCTTCGTCTGTACCATGCCATTTTCATTGTGATGGAGTGCAGGGAAGATGAGACACTGCATTCGTGACCTCAGATATCGGGCTTAGAGTTGCAGATTCTGCTCTTATGTTTTCAAGCGTGTACACAGAGACACTATCAGCATATCAACTATTCAAAAAGCTATTGAGAAAATCGCGCTTGAATTCATGCCAGAGCTGTTTATGTCCGTTCTTGCTTATCTGGAATTTTCCGAACGCAATGAAATCAAAGTTGAAAACATCGTTATCTGCCTTGTATTTCACGAGTCATCTCAAAAATTCTACGATGCCAGCAAAATTGTATGCTCTTCCTGTGGCTGACAATACCTCGTCATCGAAGCTTTGGATACCGAAACTATATCTCAATCTTGAAAAATCCTTATATTTTTTATTCAGCGTATCTACAAAATTATAGATCTCTTCTTGGGGATCTGGATTGAGTTCGATGCTAAATTCCTCCAGACTATCGAGATTAAATTTCGTCTTGATATGCTCGATGATATCTATGATTCTTATAATTCATATTTTGCTGGGTGTACCTCATCAGAAGTAAATCGTTTTTACTTCTTTTTCGATCAGTGTTTCGCTCCAGTGGGTGATCTCTTTTTTCAATGCTTCGCAATATTCATCTATCAAAGCATCATCAGAAAGTATGGGCATGATATTGAACGAACAATAACTGCATCTATTTGTACAGAAGGGGATGTGAATATATAAGCTTATCATGAGTGGTTGAGATATATTTAAATGTATAAAGTTTTTTTTATCTTGCTAAATTCAGTCCTTGGGCATATCTATCTTGCCCGATCGTTGATTGATTTTTGTCGGTTTCGCAATATTTCTTATATGCAAGCACCTTTTGTTTTCTGGCTTCGATAGGTTCTTTGGAGATGATTCCAGGCCCACCGATGCATCATCATTCGCAAGAGAGGATATCTAGAAATTTGATGTTGGTATCGTTCTTGAATGTTTGGAAACCTGCATCCAAATTTTTTGGTCCATCAACAACCAAAATTTGGTCTTTTGAAAGCACTCATTTGACATGGAGGGTTTCGGCAACGCCTCAAGCAAGCGGATATATTTTTGTGTATTCGTTATAGAAGTTATCGAAATCCGGAGTCCCGTTTTCTGTCACCGAATAACTAAACTCCCTTTCTTTGATATTGTTCTCTGTGAAATAATTCAGGATATCCTGTAATTCTTTAAAGGTGATAGCATAATCTATCCCGTTCTCTCTCGCTTCAATCTTCTTGGCCAAGCACGGTCAGACAAAGAGCGTCTGATATTTCGGTCAATACGTATCCTTCACGAACCTATTCATAATCACCATAGGAGAAGCGACGTTGATGATATGTGTTTTGAGCTCAGGATATTTCACTTCAATCATCTTGACGATGGTGGGGCAGTTCGGGCAGATGTATTGCTTATCGGGATCAGCTTTTATTATTTTTTCATATTCCTCGTTGATCAGTTTCGCCGCATAGGTGAGCTCGACCACTTTTTCGCATCAGATCATTTTGAGATTGAGGATGATTTCCGGATAAGCAAAATCCACCGGAAAGCTCGGCGCTAAGAGACAGACGATTTTTTCTTTATGTAACACATCTATGAGCGCTTGCAGTTCTGGAGTGATCATTTTGGAGATATAAAAAAATAAATTCAGTTGAAGTGTAAGGAAGATATGCGGGGTTTTCAAGGAATAGTTCACTATAAGATGGGAGTTGACTTTTATTAGTAAATATATATAAGATTAATAAACATAAAAGATTTTTTATCTGATCCAATATTCATGACATCTTCAAACTGAGAAATACCATTTACACCGGAAAATACGAAACCTCTGACGGATGAAAATCAGGATATCACTTTAAATTCTGAAAAAGTTCAAGAAGAAATTCTAGATACCCTTATATCCAAAGATAAAGATGTACTCGATCCAGACAAGGAAATCATAGAACAACTTCCAGAGCTTGAAGAGGAAAATTTTAGAGTAGAGAGCGCAAAACGGAAAGAGATAAAAGATCAGGATTGAATAAAAGTAAAAGTTAATCCTCAGTGAGATATACGAGAATATAACTGACAACAACTATTCACCAAAGAATCAGCAATCAGGGAAACCAATAAAGCAGGTAGGAAATTACCACCTTCATCTGCGATATATGAAGATATGATAGCCAAGAAATATGCTGGAAATTACCAGGATTTTTTAAGATGAGAAAAAATGCTATTTTCTGGTTGGTATGGTGCAAAGAGCAAATGTCTGCTGCATGCAAACGAGTCATTCGGTATGAGATGCACCGATGGATCAGCTTTTAAAGGACTTAGAGATGCACATTATCTAGTAGGAAAATGATATAATGCAGGTTGTGGATTTTCTGTCCGTTGCATCAAGGAGTAGTTTCTAAGATGTTAATAAAAATTTTATATCTGATTTTATTCGCATGAAATCTCTCATTGACGTAACCAATATTATATCGGTAAAATCGGCTAAAGAAGCGATTAAAACGTGAAAAATAAGCGAAGATACAGCAAAATATATCGCCCAAGCTTTTGCTGAAACAAAAAAATCAGAGAAAAATAGTAGTCCACTAAAGGAAAGATTAGAAAAGAATCCAGAATTAGAAACAGAAAATTTTAGGATAAATAGTGCTGAGTGGAAAGAAATAAAGACTGCAAATGGAGTGAGAGCAAAAAGAAATCCAGAGTGAGATGTACGAGAATATCTAGAAGGAAAATACACATGAGAACAATTATTTACGTATGCAGCAGCAACAAGAGAAGTTAACAAGGCAGGAAAAAAAATACCAACTTCATGGGAAATATATGAAAAGATTATAAAAAAGAAATACGGATGAGATTATCATAAATTTTTGGAATGAGAGCATATGAAATTCTTTGGTCGGTGTGAACCTACATATCCAGAGACATTCAAATATATTGATAGAGAGTTCGGTATGTGGTGTGAAGATTTTCCCTTCTATGGAGCAAGAAATACAAGAGGTCGTAATGATTTGAATAGACATTATGGGTTCGCTGTCCGTTGCATCAAGGAGTAGTTTTAAAATAAAAAAAAACCTGCATTTTAGCAGGTTTTTTTTATACCTTGTAAATTATTTTATCTCAGAGGTGAATCGTTTTTTTCTTTTCGAACATCGCTAGCACATTTTTCATAGGAATTTCATCATAACTATCAATTTCTGGTGCATGAAGCTGAGGTCTGACAACTAATTTTTGGGATGTGGGACTTGGGACTTGGGACTTGGAATTTATTTTTCCCTTTTCCCTCGTACCTTTTCCCTCGTTCCTTATTTCCATTACATATCCGATATCTTCTTTGCCTTTTCTCGCTTTTGCTTTTTTATCCAAGAGCTGATCGACCAGTTTTTTCATTTCCAAAAATCTTTTTCTGATCTCTTTCTCGGGCACTTTTTTATCCAACTTACTTGATGTTGCGAACGGTTCATCGTGATATTCAAAGAGCGCTATATTGTCAAAATCCGCTTTTTGAACGAATTTTTTGAGCTTCATAAAATCTTCTTTCGTCTCTCCAGGAAATCCGATGATTAGATTAGTTCTCATAAATCTGACAGGAAACTCCTTTTTGATGGTATCGAGGAAAGTGTTGATAGAACGTTCTTCATAAAATCTGCCCATCCTTTTAAGGACTGTAGAACTGATATGTTGAAGCGGGACATCAAAGTATGGAATGAGTTTTTTCAGTCATTTCATATGATGAAGATGCTCCTTTGTCATGATATCAGGATAGAGATAGAGGAGTCTATACGTGAAGTCGCCAGGAACTTGGTCTATCTTTTTGAGTAAATCTATAAGCATAGGTTTGCGGCGATAGAGGTCCATACCATATCTTGTGGTATCTTGTGCAAGAAGAATGATTTCTTTGATCCCTGAGTGCACCATATTGTTCACTTCGGTAAGCACGGTTTCCATAGGCTGTGATTTCTGTTTCCCTCTCAAGCGGGGGATGATGCAGAAAGTGCATTTATTGTCGCATCATTCAGCGATTTTGAGATATTCGAAATTATATTCTGCGTTGGTATACGCCCTTGGCGACTTAGAAAATTCAAATTCAGTGAACGTCTTGCTATTGAATCCTGTCATGAGTTGTGCAAGCGTGATGCGTTCAAAATCGTTTCGTGAGAGAAAAAACAGGTTTTTGAATTTACTGAATTTCATGACCGCAAGGCTTTTGGGCATCATGGTTTTGTAGTATTGAAGCCCGCATCCGATGAGATATATTTTTTTTCCTGCTTGAGCCAATTGCAGCACCATGTCCATCATCTCTTCTCTTCCGGTAGAAAGGAATCCGCACGTATTGAGAAATACGATATCAGTCTTTTTATCAAACGCATCAGTAAAAAAATTTACCGTATAGTTTGGATTGTTCGCTCAAATATCAAAAAGTCTGCCCATCAGCATTTGGCTGTCGACGAGATTTTTGGTACATCAGAGATTGATAAATGCAAAGTTGAAGTTCTGTTTCATGTCGATGAGTATATGGAAAAAGTTATTGAATTCAACCAGGAACTTTAGCCTGATTCTTGCTATCATATTCATGGTGATGTATGTATGAATCATTGAATTTTACTGTCATTTCCTTATATACATCAAAAACAAAAAACAACTCTCATGGAAACAATGGAAAATGAAACAGTAAATGGACTAAAAGAAAGGGAATCATCAGAAATCCAATATACAAAAAAGGTTGAAAAATGCGAATTTACCCACAAACAAGGAACACAGATCATACTATCCTTTTTGGGGATAATATTCTGTACATTGTTATCCATATCTTTTTTGGGAGCATACAAAGTAATGCTCTTGACCGGAACAAGTACGATGGCCTATATGCTGATCAAACAAGCATATAGCTATTATATCCAAGGATGGATATCCCAGTTGGAATGCATATTCTGGATTATTCTTGGTCTTGGAACGTACAATGCGATTATTGAAACTATTATGTATGCGAACCTGTATTAGGTTCGTTTTTTTTATTCGTCTCCTCAAAACACTTCTTCCACACCATTTTTCAAACTATAGCCGTCCATAAATTCTTTCAAATACGGTTTTTTCTTCAAAAGTGTATCGATGCTTACAATCAGATGAGCATAGTCGCCGGATTTTGGATAGACATAGGTGATGGGATCAAGCAATCCTGTAGGTCTGATGATCTGTTCTACGATCTTATCAGCGAGCTTGAGCTCGTATTCAGCGGGAGTAGCAGAAAGGAAAATCGATTTCGTGTCTTTCTTATGTTTTTTGATCAAAGTGATTAACTGATTTTCTCCACGCGCTTCTTTCATCTTCTTGTATTTATTATAGATTTCTACGTGGGTATTTGAGACATTCGTATCAATATCAAAAGCCTGATCCAAAGTGATATCTTTGATCTCTTTTCGTCCGAGGATTCACTCCAATTCTTCGAACCTGAGAGGTCTGTGATCGACCGCTGAAGGGAGTCTGAATCAATATTTTATGAGATTAGTCTTTCTTGCTCTATCGCCTCATGGCATAGCTCTTAATTGCGGTAATGTCATGTGCGATTCATCAACAATCAACAAAAAATCATCCGGAAAATAATCAAAAATAGTATTAGGCGGTTCACCGGGTAATCTGTTGTCAAAGTAGAGAGAGTAGTTCTCGATACCGTTTACAAATCATGTCTCCTTGATCATCCTGATATCATATTCCACTCTTTTTTTGATCCTTTCGGCTTCAACCAACATTCACTGTTTCTCAAATTCTTTTACTCTCAATTCTTTTTCAGCGTCCATTTGTTCGAGGATGGTATCCAAGTCTGAGATATCCTGCAAAAATTGTGTCGCTGGCCAGATTGTTATCTTGTTTTTCGTACCATGCGCTTCAAAGGTTGTTGAATCCTTGAGTTCTATGATTTCGAGTTTTTCTTCGTTGAAATGGAGTCTGTACACGAATTTCTCTGTACTGGAAAAAATATCCAGGATATCGCCTTTAAACTCAAACATCCCGTGTTCTATTTTGGAAATGATAGGTTTGTATTGCATACGGAGAAGCTGTTTTTTGAGCTCTTTAAAATTATATTCTTTGCTGATTTCGAGCTGGAGACAATTTTCTTCGAAGAATCTTTTCTGTCCCAAACCGTAGAGCGATGACGCTGAAGCTACGACAATCACATCTTTTCTTGTAAGCAGTGATGCCATTGTTGCAAGCCTGTACATCTCAATTTCTTGGTTGACGGTCGCTTCTTTCTCTATATAAAGCCCTTGAGCAGGGAGATAACTTTCTGGCTGATAATAATCGAAGTACGATACGAAATAATGGACGGCGTTATTTGGGAAAAAATACTTGAATTCTGTCGCAAGCTGGGCAGCCAAGGTCTTGTTATGGGAAATGATGAGCGTAGGTTTTTGGATATGCTGGATCATATTTGCCATCGTGAAGGTTTTTCCTGTCCCTGTGGCTCCGAGCAGGGTAGCTTTATTTTTCCCGCTTTCAAAAAGCTTCTTGATCTTCTCAATCGCTTGTGGCTGATCTCATCATGGCTTATAGTTTGATTGAAGTTGAAACATCATTTTTAATGATTGATAAATGAATATTGATTTTAGATGATAGATGATAGATGATAAATTTTGGTATTGCATCATTATAAATTATTGTGATGTTATGATAGTTTATATGAGCATTACCGCCATTTATCATTATTATAAGAAATATAGATAATCGAGTCTGAAAATCCACTACTAAGTTAATAACTTTTGTAGGTTGACATGAATTATAAAATATATATAAATTACAAAACAAATCAAAAAAAATTATGGAAAACAAAACAACTTTGAAACAAAAATCCATTGTAGAGTGGCTTAAACGTAATGTATCGGGAATATTGTTCTTAATCTCTTCAATGATTATACATTATTATATAGACAAAAGTAATGCTAATAGTTATGGGCTCATTCTAGCATATGTACTACTAACAATGATGCTGGTATTTATATTATATCTAAATGAGAAAATCGTTGCATATAATTTTATGACATTGTTTTTGATTATTTTAGCGCAATCTTTAATAATCTGGTCAATTGTTGATTATATGCCCCCTTTCTATTGGGTGATACTCTTATGTATCTGTATATCTGTAGATCTATATATTTTGGGCGGAAAGCTAGAATTTCTCGACTGGTAAGATTACATTAATTATAGCTTCTGCGTATCCGCAGGAGTTTTTTTTACAAAAAAAACTGAAGCGAAAACACTTCAGTTAATGAAATAGTAGAAAGATTATTAGGTCGGTAGCGGAGTTGTACGATCACTGATACGTTCAGCAAACATTCCAGGTCTAGATGCATAATCACTGATGTTAAATTTTGCATCGCATTTTTCACATGTGACATTTATCATCATGCCTCCTCGGGGACCACCCAAAAGCTCTCCCTCACAATCTGGGCATTTTTTAGTTTTAGCGAATTTTTTCCTTTCATACTCAGTTAAATCTTCTCCATAATTTTGAGAATATTTTCCTTGTTTTTTGTTTGATTTCCCTTCTTCTTTATTGGAAAACAAGAAAGGGAATAGAAATTGTAGTATGTTCATAAGCTTTTTATATTAAGTTTTTTTGTATGTATACAATATATATACATATAGATTTTTCAAAGTCAATAAATATTTAATAATAACAAAAAAAACCCACCGAAGTGAGTTTCTTCTTTTTACCGGAAGGTAAGAATAGACTAAAAATTTGGTCAAAAGATGATAATTATTTAACCATTTTTGTCTATTTTCATCAACCCTTTATCTATTTTTTAGTCACGAACGAAGTGAGTTTTAGTCCTTAAACTTCTCTTTCAATCTCTTGATAGTCTCTTCTCTCTTAGCCAATCTTGCAACTTCTTTTTCAGCCATAGCTTCTTCTCTCGTTTTCTTTACTTTTACTTCATCGTTCACTACCTCAAGAGTCTTGCTTGCTTTAGCGGCTTTATGTTTAGCTAATTTTTCAGCTTCTTCAGGATCTTGTTGTACTTTGACAGCGATATCTTTTTTGATTTCTTTGTAAAGGAAAGGAACTTTGAAGTCTCCTAGAGTAGTGATCTTCTTTTTTAGTTTCAAGTAATGAGGTTCAATAGCAACACCATATGTTTCGTTGATAGCTACAGATATATCGTTTTCATCTACTTTTGCATACAAAGTACCTTCAGCATTAGCTTTTCTAATAAGACTAACACCTCCGACTTCATGAAGTTTTACAAACAGATCTTCCAATCCAGTAGCTTTTTTTGCTCTGTCGGCTTCAGCAGCCTTCATTTTTTGAGAGAATTTATTTTTGTTCTCTAAATGAGCAAGGACTGCTATGTTTTTTGGTAACAAAACATTTCTAGCAAAAACAGGTTTTACTCTAACGATTTCAAACTTTTCTCCGAGATGTTTATCGCTTTGCAAGAGGATGACTTCTACCGTCTTGTTCTCTACTTTTCTTTTTGGCATTGAAAAAACTTAGTAAACTAAAAAAAATTGCGTGCAAAATATATACGAATTCTGATACCGATTTCAAATGAAAATAGACATTTTTACTCTAAACCGCCAGTTCCTTTTATTATCACCTCTTTTATCTGTATGCCAGCATTGAGGAATAACGTCTGTAATGCATTTTGAGCATTGCTTTTCGCCTCTTGAAGGATATTGCCGCTCAAAGCTTCTTGGATCATCATTTCTCCCGCTGTATTTCTGAGTGCGGTTTCCAAATCAATATCTTTTTGGGTAACGATACCGAGCTTACTACTCAAGGTAGCGCCTGTCAGCGTAATTCAAAAAACTGAAGGTTCTCCTAATACTAATGTTACCGTACCATCACGAGAAACATTGATATCTCAGGTAGTTATATGAGTAAGATCATATCCTGCAGTGATATCTCATTGGACATCCAAAACCATTTTATCCTTGAAAAGGGCGCTGCCGATGATGTCATTTACTTCGATATGGGGAGTAAGAACAGCTAATTGTTGTTCACCTTCGATAGTTTTAGTCAGTGTTTTCTTGACGGTTTCCAATTTCCCTACAGTTTGGAGTTGGGTCATGAGAGCCTGGGTCGTCTGTTGGATCATAGCCGCTCATTTATATTGCAACCATATCCAAAAACCATATATACAAACGAGCACGACGATAAGTGCTGCAAAATATCTTACAGAGCGTTTCATACTGAAAAATAGGAGAAAATAAAAACATTAAGATGAATACATCATTTATTTAATAAGCAAATACTGATGAAAAACAAATCAAAATCCTTTACCCATATTTTCTGAACAGGGTGATTAATCGGCTTGATCATACTTATATTCATTATACTTACTATATATATTCGCATTCATCAAAACACAGGGATATCACAAGTATGCAGTGACAAAAACTGTTTTACGGTAGAAATAGCACGTACGCAAGCCGAACAAGAGCAAGGGCTTATGTATCGTACTGCTATGGCAGAGCATCATGGAATGATTTTTATATTTCCTACCAATGATCTCTATAATTTCCGAATGAAAAACACGCTCATCCCTCTCGATATGGTTCGAATCAATGATCACATGAAAGTCGTTCATGTCGCTAGCGCAGTTCCGTGTACCGCAGATCCTTGTGCAGTCTATAGGCCAGAAATATTTTCAAAATATGTTTTAGAAATCAATGCATGAATGGCAGCGAAATATGGAATCAAAGAATGAACCGTGACGAGGTTTCAGGATATAAGATAAAAATAAAAGCATTGTTTTATATAGTAATACAGAGTTGTGCTACCGCAGAGACAGAGATTAACAGGCAAAGACATTATCTTTATGACAAGAAAGAGGCAGTATGCAAGCCAGGGATTGTTCTGATTTTTTTATATCAAACAATATCCCAACCTTAAATTCAATCAATTTTCCAGCCACGTCACTATCAAAATTTCCAAAAAATCCGTTGTCAGGCATATGATGAAAAGAGCGATTATGAGCTATATCCAAAAACATACGCTTGTAAAATATCCCATCACTACCTCATTTTATAAGTTTTTCATCGTATTATCCAAAGATCGCCTCTGAGATATAGAAAAAAAAATTGCAAATTTTCCAAAAAAAGATACAATTAAATACATCGAACAAGAATTTGAAAAATCATGGAAACGGCTAAACAATAGACTCTCTAGTATTAGGTAGAAGGTGAAAGGTAGAAGGTAGAAGGTAAAAGGTGAAAGGCGGAGCGGAGCGGAGTCCCGCAAGGCGGGAGAGAAGGTGGAAAGGGAAAATAATCATTCATTATGCATTTTTAATTATTAATCAGTTTTTTAGTATGGCATTGATTCATAAGATAATCAAAGGCGGATCAAATTTCTTAAACTCTATCAAGACCGACAATAGAAAAGATCTTTTGGATCTGGAAAGGCTTGAAAAGAAAATTGACGAACAGCAAAAACAAGAAAAGAAATCCAGAGTGCCGTTTGCTATCACCAATAGGATGTTTGTGAAATTTTGGGCGTTTGGAGTACTGATAATCTTTATATGATTGTTCATCTATCAATCAGCAAGCATTCTTTATCTTATTTTCATGGCGTATGTCCTTTCATTGGCCATGGAAGCTATCATAGATTTTTTCCAGAAAAAATTGGTATATAGAGGTATATCGATAGCGATTTCCTATCTTTTAATCATTATTTTTTTTCTTGGAGCGATGATATTTATCATACCATTTTTCCTCGACCAGCTTTCAGCGATGATGACTATCATTATCACTAAAGTATCTGTATTCCAAAATACCTTAGCGACCAAATCGCTTGTCGGTATCATCCAAGACGCTCACTGGATTCCATGAAGCCTTAGGCAGGCATTACTGCAATCTTTCAGCGATCCTGCAGTGGTAAATGGTGTACAAAGCCAATTGCAAACCAATATTTCACAAGTAGTGAATCTCGGAACCTCATATGCAAAAAACATAGGGAATATGGCAGTAAGCGCAATTTGAAGTTTTATCAGTTTTATTACACAAACATCTATTGTTCTGACTTTATCCGTATTATTCTCGATCCAGAAAGATGCGGTAGTGAAATTCATCGCAGGACTCGGCGGTGAGAAACAATATAAATTCATTTACATGAAGCTTGAAAGGATATACAAAAAACTGGGTATCCGGTTAAAGAGCCAATTTTTTCTTTGCATATTCATCGGAGTAGCGATGTATGCAGCGTTGTGGGTGCTTACTGCGTTTGGTATCGATCTTCCACAGAAATGAGCGCTTGCAGGCATCTCAGCGATGACAGAATTTATCCCATATCTCGGACCGATTATCTGATGAATGGCGGCGGCACTCGTTGCATTCATTCACTTTGTGATATCCGGCGCTTTGGTAGTGATAGCTGTTGTTCTGCTTATCCAATGGCTTGAAAATAATGTGTTGGTACCGCTATTGATGAATAGGACGTTGGGAGTAAATCCTGTCGTGATTTTCATCAGTATGATTATCTGAGCATTGATTATGGGTATGATAGGCGTGTTGTTAGCTGTGCCTATTTCCGTTATCATTACGCTGGTCTTAGAAAAAACCTTTGAAGAATAATATTTAGCCTAAAGCTAAAAGCTTAAAGCAGAAAGCTTAAAACAGAAAGCAGGAAGCAAAAAACATATGATTTTAAATTTGAAATTTAAGATTTGATGAAAAAGAAATTTTTGTTTTGGTATTTTAAGATGCTTGGGAAATTGGCTCATGCATATATCAACAAACATCATCCGCAAATTATCTGAATCAACGGAAGCGTAGGGAAAACATCCTGCCGCATGATCGTCTACCAGACGCTGCAGAGATTCTTGCCTACCAAAAAAATATACACCTCACCAAAAAACTTCAATGGAGAACTAGGATTATCACTCTCTATTTTTGAGATAGAAAAACGGGAACCGAATATCATGTACTTCATCACAACACGAGCAAAACTTATCCGAAAAAGATTCTTCTGATCCAAACCTTACGATATTATACTCCTCGAGTACGGAATCGATCGTCCAGGGGAGATGGATTTTCTTTTGACGATAGCAAAACCGCATATCGGAATCTTCACTGCAATCGATGCCGTGCATTCGGAACAATTCGGTAATCCTGCCGAGATTGCCAGAGCAGAAGTGAAGATGCTCAAACATACGGTGGAAATAGGATTCCTCAACGCGAACTATATCTATGCAATGCAGCTCAAAGATCTTATCTCTATAGATTATCTGACCTATCAGACAGAAGGATATGACATCAAAGCGGACATCATATTCAAAGACGAAAAATTTTTCGTATCGGATTTTAAAGGCGGACTTGGTGTCCAATTTCATCTTCGGATCAAAGAAAAAAAATATGCTATCCAGACAAATATCCTGGGGAAAGCGAATTATGGATATATAGGATTATGACTTGCCGTAGCGAGTATCCTCGATTACAAATATGCAAAACTTGAAGCGAGACCAGAAGATCCGATGTTGAGAAACGGATCGCATGAAGAATTGAAATTAGAATATGCGTTGCAGCCAGGAAGACTCTCGATATTTGATGGGATACAAAACAGTGTCATCATCGATTCGACGTACAACGCTTCACCGCTGAGTGTAAGGACAATCATCAATACCGCACACAATATCAAAGCGCAATTATTCCCGCAGAGAAAAATATGGCTTGTACTCTGAGATATGAGAGAGCTTGGTGATCTTACGGAAAGAGAGCATAGGATGATTGCTGGATATGTTTCGCAGGTTGCTGACCATGTTATTTTGGTAGGGCAATATATGACGGATTATCTAGCTGATGAATTAGAAAAGGTAGGCTACGACAAAGCTAAGATAGACAAATTTTATGATGCAAATATTGCTGGGAAACACATCCAAGCTATGCTCAAAAAGCCAGGTGAAGAATACTTCATCGTATGTAAATGAAGCCAAAATACTATCTTCCTCGAAGAAGCTATCAAGCATTTTTTATTGAATCTAGAAGACCAGCAAGAGCTTACAAGGCAGTCTGATTGGTGGCTAAATAAAAAAAATAAATATTTCGGACAAAAATAAATTATTATTTCATGTAAAATAAAGAAAATGGAATATAAACATATAAAGATATATAATCTCAGCAATCACCCAGAATACCTTCCAACTGTAGCTAAACGATACAGAAAAGTTTTTTTCAAAGATCAGGTGGATAATATGTACAATACCATATATTGTATCCAGCATGCTTGCCATAAAAAAAAGATTCCACAGACATTGATTGTGTTATATAAAGACATTCCCATAGGTACGGCAGCCATACGAAATTGCGATATAGCTTATAGGCAGGATTTATCACCACGACTTGCAAATCTCTTTGTTTTACCGAAATATCGCAAGCTGGGAATCGGTACGATGCTTCAAAACGAAGTGCTCAAAAAAGTAAAAAAACTTTGATATAAGAAAATATATCTCTATACAAAAATAGAATGATATTATGAAAAAACAGGACGACAATTTAAAGAATTGATTCCCGTCGATAAGAAAGAGTTTGAAAGATTATATGTGCATACATTATAATTAAAAATTATTCTTCCTCAGATTCTGAGGATTTTTTTATTAATGGCATGAAACGGAAATATTCGAGAAGTTGGAGTCCCGTAAATCTTCAGACAGCGATATTGAGGATAAAAATCAGTAATAATAATTCTGGGAAAGCTAAGAGGATATGCTTCACTACAGTTCGATAGAGGAGTCCATACACAGCAAATGAAACCAATAAGAATTCTGCAAATGCTACTCGTCGTCATTTGCTGAAAAGTTTGAATCCTTCATTATATATTTTGTCGCTGACGATGATGATAAATAAGATAGGCAGGATGACAAAACCGTTGGTGAAGATATCCATATTGATAAAGGTGAAGTTGAAGACGGTATTGAGCCCCAGTACCATCAAAAGGATAAAGAAATAGAGCATCACGAGGAGTGAAGTTTTTGCGTTATGAAGCAGATAGATCCTTTTGGTGAAGAGTCTCATAAGCAGTTTAGTAATCAATCCTATACCCAATAAAGTCATACTCAAGGGGATTCAGAGGACAGAAAGAGAGACAGCAAAAAGGAGCGGACTATAGATTCCAAAAATAGAAAATCCTACAATCTGCCTAAAGATACTGATAACTAATGCTCCGAGTGAAAGTATGAGGAACATGGTAATGAGTTCAATAGGGAATCCGTGATAGATAAGACTATCAATGAGATAGGAGATGACGAGATATTTAGGTGTTTCTTGGAAAGAGAGAGAAAACGGAGTGATATAAGATTCATCATTAGTGATCTTGCCGAGGGAAAGAGTAGAAAGAAAATTGAGGAGTTTGTCTTGAGAAATGGTATAAATCCTATCTATTCCGATAGATTTGATCTGCTTGGCTAGGATCCTTTTGAGAAAAAATTTATTGCTATTGGTTGCGAGATAGAGAGTTTTGTTTTTGAGGTTGAGAGTATCTGTAGCATTCATCTTTCCCAGAAGCTGGAGCAGGATATCAAAATTCGAAGTATTAATGATGAGCGTTTTCGTCGCCTTGATGATATCGATATTATCAATGATTTGGCTCGCAATATCGTTCTCAGAAAAATTTTTATTGTCTGAGATGAAGATCTCTTCAAGCAAAGTCTGTTGTTTATCAAAATTTTGTTGGAATCCGAGATCGAATTCTTCTCATTGTGCTCCTATATACACAATCGTATTCTTATAATTCACTCATTTTGTAGGAGCGGAATAGTGTACTTGTCAGGTAGAGGTCGCAGACGTGAATTGTGCTGATGCAGGAGCATGCAAAAACGCGCTTCCAAAGCATATGAGTATGAGGGCGATGATTTTTTTCATAAGAAGAATACAGGCAAGTAAATCGCCTGTAGTTAAATGATTTGAATAAGGTATGCAAGAGGATTATTGAGGAGTCGATCTGTCTTTGATAAATGAGATGATTTCCAAAAGCAGTTTTTTTTGTGGATAATCAAGCTGTTGTTGAGAAGAAAGAAATCTTATATCACCGATAGGATCAATGGGATTACCTAATAATTTTTCGTAAATGAGCTTGCCTAGAGCGATAGGCATGATGACGTCGCCTTTATCTATAGCAAATCCCTCAAATAATTGATCAGCGTTTTTGATCTCTTCCTTACCTAGTTTGGACATATAGAAAGTAAATATATCTTTTTCTAATGTTTGCAAATCTTCCTGTTTGTCCTTATCTAAATCTTTTATATAGGAAATAGCATCAACCAATCATCTTCGATACACAACGTCCTTTCTGCTTGCTCAAGGCTGATCGAAAGCATGAAATCTTTTGACTCTCAATGCTCTTTTTTTAGAGAGACTTTCTGATTCGGTTTCAGAAATATCTTGCAATCTGTAATAGATTTTCATAAGTTTTTTGGTCATATCAAAATCATAGTTTTCACCGATAAATGTCGATATATTGTGAAGCGTAGGGACATCCATTTCTAACTCATCTTTTTTTTGTGTAGCTAATTTTTCATTCATAGTTGCGATTCATTCTTCAGTTTCCAGATATCCTTCGGTTTTTATGTTGATGGTATTTTTCTGATTGATAGTTCTGATAAGATGGGTGCTGATCTCATGATCTATCAATTCACATAATCTCTTTATAGAGATGTGAGTGCGGGAAGTCGGGATATCAATTACATAACGTTGAACTCCGAATCCAGCAACCCTAGGGCTTACAATGATTTTAACGGTTGTATCTATGTGGTGATTGTTATATATCTGTTTAGTTTTTTGTTGATCATAAGCACGAGGGATGTATAAGATATTATTTTCCTCTTTTTCTTTATCAATCGTATCATCGATAATGACGATTTTGTTGGGTATAGCATAGATATTCGCCACTTTCTGAAAAAGATAGCAGATATCCATCAATGAGAGTTCTCATAAATCACGTTCTTGTTCTTTGGATTTTTTAGGGGGATTCCTTTCTGGAAATTTCTTAAGAAAATTTTCAAAGGTATGCTGATCGTCCTTAGTCAGTTTATGCGAGTTTTGGGAAAATAAACGCTCAAGGTCGCTCATGATGATCTTTTTCTCTTCTGTTTGTGTGCTTATTTTAGGACCATAGATAATGGTCTCGATTTTTTCTATTTTTTGGAGACAATCTTGTTTCTTTTCGGGATTGAGCCTATATCCTCATTTTTCCGCTTCTATATATACAGCATAATGAAGCAATAGCGATCTTAAGATATTTCACTGAATGATATTGAGGAGTATTTTCTTCTGGCTTTCATTGAGTACAGTATCATTCATCAATTCTTCTTTTAGCCTTTTGAGCTTATTGCTATAGTGATATAAAAATATATGCGCATTATCTATCTCATGTTGAGAAATATTTTTTAGCTGATCATTGAATATCTTTGCGGAAATATAGCTATCCCCATGTTCTTCATAACTTAAAACTCCACCTAAAGCTGCTGAAATAGGTTCTTTTATAGCATCAATCTGTTCGGAGAATCGAACGAAATTTTTTTGATGGAGCGGTGTGTGTATAGGAGTTTTTGCCATACCAATAAAATACAAAAAAAGCAAAAAATTAACGATTTTTAGTATAGATAATTAATGATTTTCCATCGATAGCGCTTTTAAAACTTTGTCCTTGCTGAGTAAATCCAAATTGTTTGAGAAGTTTTTTCATTGCGAGATTATCAGCTTTTACTGTAGCATATAGCGGTATCCCAATCTTCTTGACGAGCAGGGCATACAATTTTTTACTGATTCATGATCATCTATAGCTTGGTGATACATACACATATCCATATTCTCATATGACATCTGGTAATTCGGTCGCTGTGGAATGTCTGAGCTCCTGTATTCGAGTGCTTTTGGGTTTTTTGATTGCTGATATTCAAATGATTTTTGCATCATCCTTGCAGAATCCAAGTAGATAAACACTGGATATCTTTTTGATGCTATATGATGAAGGCAGTAACGAAAGCTTGGATAACAATCAAATGAATCCATCTAGCTCATTTCGGGTGCATTGTTTTGGATGTTTCACTATGAATTGCATGAATATCTTATGAGATAAATGTTGTGTAGATACAGGTAATGATCTTTCTAGTCTGTACATTGAGGGTATTCTGATTTAATGATATCTTTTTGGGAAAGAGGAGATGGCAGAATCTAGAGAGCTCGCTTGAGGATTTTATGATATCTCATTTTTTTGGATTGCCGTCAATGATGATAAATTCATTATCTTTTGTGATATCAGCATATCCTATTCATGGCCTCTGATAGAGGAGTTCTCCTTTGGTATAACTATATACTCCTGGCAGCATATCTTTTTTACAGACCGCTTCTTCTCATTTTGTATTGCAGAGGATGATATGACTCCCTTCTTTGTTCCATTTGTATTTTTTATCGATGGCATCGAAATCAAGAGTATAGTTAATTTCCATATATTCTAAGATATGGAATACGTCCATAGGAATGATTCAGTGTTTGATATCCAATAATGAGATCATAGGGAACGCTCAAGTATATCTGGGATTGCATTCTACGACATAGATTTTTTGTTGTTTTTCATCGACAATCAGATCCAATCAGAATATTCATTTATACTTGTGTGTATACATATATGCGCCTAATGTCTGGACTATCTGCGATGCCTGTTGCTGAAGCGCAGGTGAAAAATGTTTGGAGCTTCGGTCATGTCAGCAAAACAATCATGCTAATTTTTTTAGGTTGATGACTTCAGGGATATCGAGTAATTGAGTTTGGATACTGCTCGAAAACGTGCCATGTTGAGTTGTGCATCCGATGATGCTGGAACTGATTCAGTCGATGAATTGAGTGATATTGAGAGAAAATATTATA
>JAHFJL010000046.1 GCA_023245855.1 bacterium | reverse complement strand
GTCGGCAATCAAATCCTTGTAAGTAATATCACTCCTCATGTCATCATTCAGATCAATCTCATTTGGATCAGCATCTATCTCATGATTATCTTCTGAGCCATAGCCTACATCCTTTCACGTTTTTTTGTTAAATCATCACTCAAAAAGCTGAATGAATTAAACTGATTCTTGGATCATCTCCATATCGATAACCTCAATGAAAAAATCGCCATCTCAGGTCATCCTCGGGACGAAATCAATAGAGTCAGCAAAAAATTCAATGAAGTATTAGAAAAAATCCACAATCAGACATTGAGCTTAAAAGACTTTGTAACCAATGCTTCCCATGAATTGAAAACGCCGCTCATGAGCATGAGCACTGAAATCGATTATACCCTCAAAAATAAGAAATATGAAGAAGGACTTGGGAATCTCAAAGCACAGCTCAAATGAATGAACGCTATTTTGGAGACATTGGTGACTATCAGCAAATTGGAAGTCATGGAAACCTTGAAAACAGAGAAGACTGATGTCAATGAGCTCGTTGAATCCACACGTCATGAAGTACAGAATATCTACAAGGACAAATCTATCGCCTTTACATTCCATGCAGCTAAACGCGTCATACACCAAACACACAAAGAAAGCCTGCATATCATCATAAAAAATATTTTGGATAACGCATTTAAATTCACTCCGAATACATGAACGATAGAAGTCAGTTTAGATGCTAAAAAACTCGTCATCAAAGACAATGGAAAATGAATAGATCCCAAAGACCTGGAACGCATCCGAGAAAGATTTTGGCAGGCAGACAGGTCTAATACGGATACAAAAAGTTTTGGTTTATGATTGTATCTCACTAAGCTCTTAGTGGAGAAACATGGCCGAAGCATAGCTATTACAAGCAAGCTCGGAAAATGAACCACCTGCACTATAACATTCTAAATAGATTCAAGATGCTAGATGCAAGTTCATGAATCCTGCATCAAATTTTAAATTATAAATCACTACAATGAAAATCCTGTTAGTCGAAGACAACAAAACCATCGGCAGCAATATCAAAAAATATCTTGAACTCGAACATCATGAAGTCATCCGAGCAGAGAATGGTTTGTATGCCTTTGAGATACTCAAACATAAAATTTTTGATGTCATCGTTTTGGATCTGATGCTTCCCGGAATGGATGGGATCACGCTCTGCAAAAATATCAAAAAAATCAATCCAGGGATACCTACCATCATGACTACTGCAAAATGAGAGCTTGAAGATAAGCTGGAATGATTTGATTCTGGAGCAGATGATTATCTTGTAAAACCGTTTGATCTTAAGGAGCTATCGGCAAGGATACAAGCCATAAGCAAAAGAGTCGGCACTAAAAATATCATTGATCATAAAAATATCCGTATCGATAGAGATCAAAAAAAAGTCTTCAAAAATAATGAGGAAATCAAACTCACCTTGAAAGAATTTCAGATATTAGAATATCTTTTCGATCGTTTAGGAAGGAGCGTCTCCAGATCAGAGATTATCGATGAGATCCGAGGCAATGATCAGATATTTGAAGAAGATGCGAAACTTGATGTATATATTTCCAATCTCAGAAAAAAATTAGGCAAATCATTGATAGATACCATCAAGGGGTTTGGCTATCAAATAGCGAACTAAATAATTAACAATGAATAATTAATAATGAATAATGGTAGTAGTATTGGAATAAACTATAGTAAATTACAATAACAAATAAGAAAAATATTTCCACAATCATTAATCTTTCATCATTCATTATTCATTAAATTATATTTAAGGTAATCTTTAGTTTAGTTTAAGGTAAATATATACACTGGGGTCGTCACATTAGATGACCTTTTTATATATCTATACAACCACATGAAAACTAAATTTATCGTAACAAGCACTATCGGATTGCTTGGCGTAACAAGCATGATAGTATGAGCAATCACTTTAGCTGACAATCAACAATTTTCTGGTCATAAATTCTGACCAAGAATGCATACATGATCAGGAAATCTGGTATGATCAGGACAATGGATGATGGACAGATGAGAAAAAAAATGAATAGAAAAATTTGCTAGCACGGGAGATGCTCAAGCATTTAAGGCAGCAACACAACAAGCTATCGCAAGTGGCGACTATACTGCATTTACTCAAGTGCATATCAAGTACAGTATTCCTACGCCTATAACAAAAGATCAATTTACACAAATGATAGCTAAACAAGCTATACAGCAAAAATCGCTTGATGCTTTAAAAAACGGTGATTATGCTACCTGGCAATCACTTAACAAAGGGAACCCTATCCTCACCAAAATAGATACCGAAGCTAAGTTTCAACAATTCCAACAATTGGAGACGTACAGAGAAAAGATGAATGCACTCAGTACACAACTTGGTATAGGTTGACCCAAGGGTGAAGGCATGGGGATGTGAAGATGAATGTGAATGAAAAAACGAACGAAGAAATGAATGAAAAAAATACGAACAAGAAGCGTGAATCAATAATCTGCCAGTACAATGACTGGAAATATCGCCGACACCCGTCGGCAAAATGAAAAAAACCTGAACTGCATGGTCAGGTTTTTTTTATTGGAACATTCTTTGCAGATCTTCGTCTTTGATCATAGTCTGATTCCACGCGGGATCAAACGTTACGGTAAGTTCAACCTTGGCTTTGGGTACTGCCTCTAGTACTGCATTTTTGATCATACCCTTGAGCATCTCTGCCATAGGACAAAATGGTGTAGTGAAGGTCATCAGAATATCGACCTTTTTATCTTTCGGAGAAAAATCTATCTTGTAGATCAATCACAAGGTATAAATATCGACCATAGGAAACTCTGGATCATATACAGTTTTGAGTTTTTCCTCAATCTTGTGGATAGTTTTAGATATTTGGGAATTCATTTGTTGTTTTCGTTTGTTCAGAGAATAAAGTCACTTGCAGTACAATGAATCCTACCAACAATATCAGTCAGAGAATTTTTGTTCGGTGTCATAAGAGCAAAAATAATGCATTGATAAGTACAAATATTCCAAACAGCAAGGAAAGTTTATAGCTATCTTTTATCAAACGAGATTGAGGGATTTCACGAAATAATTTCTGGATACCAAGAAACAGATAAAAACTTGCTCCTCGCGCAGCTATAAATAATCAAAGCATACCTAGTCAGATACCTATTATCGGATCTTCATATACATTGATAGATGTATAGGTTATCAGCATGATAGCTATACCAAGGACAAATTTAATGAGTGATGCAATATGATACAAATACATTTACGAAACTAATTTTAAATTATAAATTTTAAATTATAAATTTCAAATTGTAAATTTTAGCAGATTATCCTTCAACGTTGATATCTTCTGAACCGTCTTTATTTTCTCATCCGGTTTCTTCTTCATCACTTTCTGTGACTGATGGAATATAGAATCCATTATTTCCTAATTCATAAAATTTGTAATAAATCTTTTCTCGGATACCTGATCCAAACGGCACTAATGTGTATCCAAGTACCGGAGGAAGCAGCATAAACAAGTAAATCCTTTGCTGTACTGCTGCTGAACCCGCAAGCTTGTAGATCAATGCATATGCCAAGAATGCGAGAGCAAATCATAGGACATTTCACATAAATGCTGATGCGCTATAATTTGGGTTGGTTGAAAACTCTATCTGAGATGCAGAAGCAAATACTGAGAAAAGGATATGGAAACCTAGAATAATAAACAATATATCAATCTGACTTGCAAATACGATATAGATCGGTGCGAGGAAAAAGAATAGGATTCCATTTGTCAGGAACAATAATCCAAACATTTTGCTCGTGTTGTAATATTTTCTGTTAAAGAAAAGACTATATACTCCACCGATAGCTATATTTCCTATAAATGTACTTAGGAATCATATAAATAGCAAAATCAACGATAGCAACGGATTAATGGAAGCGCCTGTTTGTTGACCAAATGCGCTGGTAAACATTCCTCACATAAATGAAAGAATCACGAAAAGCAATGCAGCAATCACTCCTCCGATAAGCAATCCGATAAAAAATTTTCCAATCAATTGCCATCCGCTGAGGTTACTTGGTTCATTGAAAAAATCTGATTGAGTCATAATACTATGAATTAAAAGATTAAAAGATTATTAAGATTAAATATTCAGCAAATATTAAATTTTTGAATTTTTTAATGTTCTAAATTTTTTAATTTTTTATATACATTTTATTGTTGCTATGCTTTTTACGAAACTATCTATATCTTTGCTTGCATCGCTACTCAATGAAATGGTGTAGAGAGAGGGATCATCAATAAAATCATATTGTCCTATATACAGCGTTTGATTATCTAATTGATAGGAAAATGTAGTTATATATCAAGAATATTGTTTATTCGCACATTTCAATTTTTTTGCGGTACTGGTAAGCGATTTGTATTTCAAGAGTTTGAGCAGCAAGGTCTTACCATTTGCAGCGATAAATTCCTGGAAATCCATTCATGATTGGATCGGTGATTTGACGATTAGGAGCGAATTTATGAATCCTGTCGCATATCCTGTAGTGTTTGCTGGTGCTTTTTCTTTCATGCTTTTGAGGACATTCATCCCAGGAAAACTTGTATTTTCCGGTAAAGCGACATATTGCTTTCCGTTGTCGTAGACCTTGATAGTAAATGCGTCAAAGGTCAGTGAAAAAGAGGTCTTTGCCTTACACCCCGTCAGAATGAGTACCGTGAAAAGGATCAGAAGTGAATATTTTTTCATAAAATTAAGAAGGACTAAAGGGGCTTGGAACATGGGAATATACCGTTTACCTTGTCCCTTGTTCCTTTTATCTGTTTTTCTAGATAAACATGTAGGTGATAGCCAAAACCATTCCAATAATAATACCGATGATAAACGATCTGACATAGATTTTATTTTTGTGAGGATGTTCATCATCATATCCGAGTTGGATGCGTGCGATGATATATCCGAACATCGTTCCGCAAAATACCAAATACCCTGGCATCAATATCTGTTTGATGAGAAGCTGATATTCAGGACCGAAAATCACGCTCCCTCTCAAGAGGAAAAGTCCTACAACAACCGTCAGAAAAAAGAAAATACCTTTGATTATTTCGAAGAATGTACTCATAGCAAATAACAACTAACAACTAAAAATTCAAGAGAATCGAAGTCCCACAAAATGGGGAATGCTATATGAATTTATTATTCTTAAATTATTTCCCAAGATCTTGCACTTTCTGGATGATCTGTTCCATAAGCGAGATATCTTCTTCAGTAAGCTTGCTAGTATCTTTTGGTTGAGTCGCTCTTTTATTGATAAGATCTTTCACTTCTTGATTAACACCTGAAATTTGTGCTGTTGGCTCTATACCTGTCAATGTAGGCACTACTCATGAATCGAAATTTCCCGTATATTCTTGCATAGCATTTCCTGTCGCAGCTGTTCATGTAAACTCTGTTGTTCCTGTAGAAATTTCTGGAGCTGAAACGACTTGTTGAACTTTACCTGTCGATAATCCAGGTTTTGCAGCAAAACTAAGCTTAAGACTACATCATCCTAAACTTGCAGTAATGAGCAAAAAAGATACCAGGTATACTTTTTTCATTATTTTTTATTTAAACAAGATAAAAAAAAATCATCAGAATAGTACTGGTTTTGCGATGGAAATCAAACAATTTTTATATTTTAGGGATGAGGGACTTGGAACATGGAACATGTTTTTTTATCCCATAATTTTTGTTGTTGAAAAAGTATTTTGCTTCTCTACTCTTCAGAGAACAAAAAACTTATCACTTGTCCCTTTTACCTTTTACCTTTGCCCTATTATGTTGTTAGCAGTAGATAAACCCTCACGAATCACGAGCTTTGATGTCATCAGAATATTCAAGCGTCATTTCCCTGGTCAAAAAATCTGACATAGCGGTACGCTTGATCCTATGGCTACCGGACTGATGATTCTTGCACTGGATAAAGATACTAAAAATCTAACTCAATATATCTGACTGGACAAATCCTATATCGCTACGATTGATTTTTCCAAGATCACCGACACGCGAGATATGGAAATACGGGAAAAGATTACAAATTATGAACTCATAATAAAGGATTGAAAAAAGACTGGACTGGAAATGGAAGGATGAACGGTAGCAGCTCCTACCTTGGCTGAGATAACAAGAAAATTAGATAAATTGATCCCGGAGTACGAACTCCCCCTCCCCGCATTCAGCGCAAAAAAAATTGCAGGAAAAAGATCCTACGATGAAGCGAGAGCAGGCATCATCAGAGAAGAAAATAAAGTCATGAAGACCCATAACTATGAGATCATCAGCTATGATTTTCCGCTCTTGCAGCTGAAAATCGATGTCGGATCGGGAACCTATATCAGGTCTATCGCTTACCGATTGGGGAAACAACTCTGACTAGGCGGAACATTAATCCAGCTCAGAAGGACAAGAATCGGCGATCGAGATATGGATCAACTTCCTAATCGGGAAGAACTCCATAATATCTATAAGGAAAAGGAAGAAATCATCCTTTTTGCTAAGATATAATCTTTTTTTCTTGACATTTTACGCTCTATATGTATATTAAACACTCAAACAAAAAAATAAAAATCTTATGAAAAACTATACGACACTATTTAACGATGCTCATTTAGAATTAGTAATTCGCACAAAAAGGAAGAACAAAATTGCCTTTATTATTGCTGTATTTATTATCCCTGCGCTCATTCAAGCTCTGATAGCACTAAAAGCTTTTAATGGGTTTGATTCATTATCCTCTGAAATTATACGTCATCGATGGATCATTTGGATTATATTACTGGTATATTTTATGATTTGTGCGATTGTGGATACTTTTTTGCATGCAACCAATGCTTTAAATCATGTATTTACAAAAGAGCTCTCAAATGCAGCGGATCGTTTTGCATCAATTACCTATTATAATGACCTTATAAAGGCTTTAGAAAGCAAATTCAAGCTTACTATTGATTTCAAACTCGAATTCATTTCCCTTATTAAAAAGTATTCTTGGCTAGATTCCAAAAAGCTCTGTTTTGATCCTGATGGAATCACATTCGAAGCTAAACAACATCATTTAAGAATTGAGAAGGATGGCAGTAGTTATTATCTGAGGGGTTGGAAATATACTCTGGATGCACCGTTTATCTTTATCTTTGATAAAATGGAGAATAAAGGAAAAAATGAGTCAAGCATTGAAATATCGTTACCTATCAACAAATAATCAATAAGGTCCAGCGTATTGCTGGATTTTTTTTATACCTCTAGAACGCCCTTTCATTGACTTTTGTTTTTAAATATTTATAAAACGATATATTTAATCTATATAAAAAAATAATGCATCTTTCTATAGATACTTTTAAACAGATCATCAAACACTCTCGATCCAGAGAAACTTCTGGTGATCCAGAACATTGGTCTAACACCAATCCCTCGTACAGACAATGCTTGGTGACTGCCCTATTGGCTAATGAATTATTATGATTAGATACTCATGCAGAAAAAGTGGTTCTGGAGAACAACTATCATGGCTATCATTATTTCAATAAGGATCAGCAAAATATCGCTATTCGTTTTTGCGAGGAAC
>JAHFJL010000010.1 GCA_023245855.1 bacterium | reverse complement strand
AAAATATCTTACAACGTATCTTGCCAAACAAATATTGTAATTTCTCTGATATCCAAAATGAATCCCTCATCTATCAAACCGCCATCATCCAATCCTGTAAATTTGATATCATGGGTAAACAAAAAAATGGTACTGATAAAAATGATACTTTTAATCCTAATGGATTGGTCAGTTACCAGGAATTCGCTACCGTGCTCTCCAGAACGCTCTATGGAAATTCCTATAATCTCCCGCTCACCTCACCTATTCCTTGGTATCAGAATCATGTGCAAAAATTAGTCAGTGAAAATATCATCCCAAAAAGAGCTACCGTCATCACGCAAACGTATGCAGAAAATATCTTTAAGCTCATGGAACTAAAAACCGTTGTCGTGCCAACTACTTGACTACTACTTTCTGGTACGCTAGCTACTTGAACACTACTTTCTGGTGAACAACATGCTGCTCCAAGTACAGAAACTACTCCATCAAGTCAGGTTTTTTCTGCTAACATCCTCAGTAGAATTGTACAATTTATGCAAAACCTTTTTAAATTAAAATAACATTATCATCTATTATTTGGAGTAAAAACTGAGAGATCCATTTTTTTATTGTACTTACTCCTTGATAGGAACTCAAATATTTTCTTTATCGAATATTTGACAAATAAAAAATTCTAATTATACTTGATGTAATAAATTTTAATTATCCCTAAATTTTTTATTTTTATTTACTCGTACACCATGACAAAAAAAATTTTTAAAACAAAAAAAATTTTTAACCACATCAGACTTCATAAGCAACATTATGCTACCTGAATTTTCTGATCATTTGCAGTCATCAAAATGATTGCTTTGTTTGCTGGGCTTTTCTGAGCAATAGCATTTATAGGTAATAATCAGGTATCTGCTGCTTACGAAACATTTTGTGCTGATAATTCCTGAAGCTTAGATATTCCTGTAGCGGAATGTGAGGCATTGGTCAGTCTCTATAATACTAATAATTGATCATCATGGTATAACAATACAAATTGGTGAACTTCAACTACTATTTGTAGTAGCTGGTATGGTATCACTTGTACTCCTGGTATAGTGAAACATGTATTTCAAATAGATTTATCATCTAATAATCTTTCATGAACAATAAGTTCTCTCATAGGATTGCCTAATCTTTCATCTCTTTATTTAGCTTGGAATAATATTACCAGTATATCTATGATTGGTGCAATTTCGCTACAGGATATTCATTTAGAACACAATAAATTAACAAGCATTCCTAATTTAGCTGGTTTACCTCTAAATTATCTCCACTTAGAATACAACAATATTACAAGTATTCCAACTAATGTATTTGCTGGTCTTTCTAGTCTTCAAGCTATGTATTTAGATCATAATAATATTACAGCTATTCCATCTGATGCATTCTCTGGACTATCAGCTAGTTTTAATATGCTTGGATATGATGCTCTTTATTTAAATAATAATAATATTTCAAGCATAGCACCTAATGCATTTAGAAAGGGTTTGTCATCTGTATATAGAGTTGATCTAAGTAATAATCAGTTAACAACTCTTTGAAGTGGAACATTTGCTGGACGATCACAGCTAAATAATGTTACTGCCTCGTATAATCTTTTGACTAGCATATCGGATTATGCATTTGCTGGTACTAATGTTAAAACTTTAAATTTTGCTTATAATACGACACTAGGAAGTCTACCTAATTTTAATGGAATTACTCCATGGTATCTATATTTTATGTCTTGCTGACTTACAGATATCTCTACTTTATCTGGATTATCTAGCATTAAATCTCTTTATTTAGATAGTAATTCACTAACTAGCATTCCTAATTTGACTGCTTCAACCACAATGACGATACTCTCTATAGCTAATAATCTCCTCACAGCTATCCCTAATCTATCTGGACTTTCTTCTTTAACACAACTTTATATTCAAAATAACTATATAGAAAGTATAGCCAATATAGTTGGAATTGGACTTTCTAATCTTCAATATTTTTATATGGACAGTAATTATATTACTACTATTCCTGAAAATTTTACAACAATGACTAGTTTAAATGTTGGGGGATGGGTTTTAATGAATAACAATAAGATATGTACAGGAGGAATGAGTCCATGACTAATAACCTTCTTAAACACTCTACCAGGAAACTCGACATGGCAATCTACTCAAGATACTAGTCTTTGTAATCTTACTCGAACAGGCAGTTTCTCTATAAACAATGCTGCTACAGAAACAGATACAGGAGCAATTACACTTACTATGGATGCTCCTGGAACAACTAATATGAGATTCTCTAATACGGGCGCAAATTGACCACGAACTACTTGGGAAACTTACTCACCTACTAAAGCATGGATACTCACTCCATGATACGGAACTAAAACTGTGCGAGCTCAATTTGATACCGATAGCAATACATCTACTGTAGAATGAGCTACTAGTTATAGTATTGAGTATGTAGGTGTAGTTTCAAGATGTACAGGTGCATGATCTGGAAGTGATGTTACACTCTGTATCGAACCTATTGGTTTGGGATACTGTGAATATGGAAATAGCTTAGATCTTGGTATCACTTGATATTCTGCTGCAGGAAGAGATATAACCTCTGCATTTAATACTACCAGCGGTAATGCTGCTTGGTTCTGTAATGATCTTCAAGGTGCTAATCCTCGAACACTCAGCATCCAATCAAGCGATCTGCTCAATGTAAGTACGAACGATCCTGGACAAACTATATCTGCTAGTAATATATATATCAAGAATCCTTCAGCAACAAAAATAGAATGAGTATGTACCGCTAATGCTGGTTCATCATTAAATCAACGAACAAGCATTGATGTCTCTACAATCATTCTCGGTAAATCTAATAGTATAGGAGAAGTATGTAAAGTAGAAACATCTAGTTTAGACTTTAAAGTAGCTATACCTGCCTATCAATCATTAGGTCAATATTCTGGTACACTTACTATCACTGTTCCAAATCTATAGAAAAAAATTAAAATTTAAAAATAGCTCCGTCCTCTAGTACTCTTGGGACGGAGTTTTTTTTATTTTTAATTTTGAGCCCCCAGCAAGTGACGAGAGATTCCTCTACTCTTATATATGATTCCTCCGCTTTTTAAAAATATTTTTTATTTTTCATAGAAGGATTTATGAAATATTTGATGTATCAAATATTTGACAAAAATGCTTTCCGTCAGTATAATTGAGATGTAAACTTTTATTTGCTCTGTCTCGATGAGAAAAAAGAAAAAGAAACTACCGCTTCATCAGAAAATAGGTAATCATCTGAGAAAGCATTTTCATAAACATATTCACAAGGCATTACATTTTGCAAATCATATGCATCATCAACTTTTACATATATGAGAGCTCATTGTTATCCTAGTTCTTACGCTCGGTTCATGATCATTCATGTTTGCTAATCTTACCTGACTCAATCAAAATCTTTATAGAAATGGTGATAGCGAAATCGCTCAATCATTATTGACTGCTATGCAAAATCCTACTACTTCACTCAAACAAGGGAATCTGATTTCCTTATGGACTATGGGGACTACTATAGAAAATACTTTTGCAAAATGATATTGTACTTATGGTGCTGCGAGAATCTCTCCGGAATTTTTTCCGTATATGGATCCGAATACCCAACAGAGAACATGGTGAGGAAACGCAGTCGATCGATGTAAAAATGCATCAGACACCTGATATAAGATTTGAATGACCCCAAGCCAATGAGCATTGATCATCTACGATGCAGGTGGAAAATTTTGATCCTACGGACATGTAGGAAAAGTTATGCACTACAACAAAACATTGAATAAAATCATTGTCAGAGATATGGCGCGAGTATCGGTATGAACAATGTCTGATCGCCGAGAAGATGCTAACAATTCGTCTATCAAATGTTTCATCTACAATAGCAAAACAAGTATCCCTACAGACACCTCAACACCTATTGTTCCATCTCCCTTACCTACAGTAGTACCAGCACCAACTGTAGCTACAACCGTAGTTACAACTCCTACTACACCAACTATCATCACTCCAATAATTTCATCTGACACGCATACCGCACCAACACCTCCGACAATAGTACCACCAATTCCTACGGTAGTTATTCCTCCTCAACCCACTCCTCCTGTAGTAGTCAATACTCCAGTAGTACCAACTCCAGTAATTAATACTCCAGTGGCAGTCATTCCAGCATCGCAACCTATTATTTCACAAACTCCCTATAACAAACAGCTTACCCTGACTTTTGACAATCTCAGTGATATCGCTCAACATTTTATGACACAAAACAATATCGCAATCAGTGCAGTTGGAGCGTCACCATTACAAGTTGGCGAAGCATCTACGCTTGCATTGGAAATCACTGATAAAAATACCGGTGAAAAAATTTCTTGATTGCTTCCGTTCTCATTCACTATCTTATCCACCAATGATACGCTGTTGCCTGGTATCTCTACTATCAATCTCATAAATGACGGTGCCGTATATATTTCTATTCTCGCTCAGAAAGCGTGAACTGCGACCATCGTCATCAATATGGGCGATGTTAAAATCGGTGAAGTCAGTTTTGAAGTAAAATAATTTGAAAATAAAAAAAACTCGGATGTTGCGGTCCGAGTTTTTTTTATCACATAGAAATTTCTAAAATTCCTATTCTCTTTATTTTATATGGTAGGTTGCTAAACCGCTATTAAACTAGTGATTCTGCTTCAGCTAACGCTTCCGCATTATCTTCTTCGACTTCGGCTTCAACCGATATCAAATCCTCGTCGTCAAGAACTTTCTTTCCCATTCTCATCTCCTTGATCTTATTTTGGATATCTTTTTCTATGCTTTTTCTTGTCTTTTCATCAGAATCCAACGCTGTCACAAATTTTTCTTTACCTTGATATTTTTGTTTACCGAAAGTATAGAATGCTCATGCTTTGTTTACAAGCTTTAATGCGCTTGCTGCTTCCACGATGTCTGCAGTCTTATCATATCCTACTCCTCGTTTGACGGGCAATTCAGCTGTCTTGAACGGTGTAGAAATCTTGTTTTTTACAATCTTTATTTTTGCTAAGTAACCGATTTGCTCTTTGTCTAAAAGTATTTTGTCACCTCTGCGGATCTCTACTCTTTGAGATGCAAAGAATTTGAGCGCATTACCTCCAGGAGTAGTTTCTGGATTTCCAAACATAATACCGATTTTCATACGGATCTGATTGATGAAAATACATGTTGTTCATGATTTAGCAAGAACTCATGATAATTTTCTTAGCCCTTGAGACATCATCCTTGCTTGAAGACCCATATAAGAATCACCCATATCTCCTTCTACTTCAGCTCTTGGAACCAATGCAGCGACTGAATCGATGACGATAAGTTTTACTGCTCAAGTCTTAGCAAGTTCTTCGGCAATCTGTAATGCTTGCTCTCCAAAATCTGGTTGTGAAAGCAATAAGTTATCAACATCTACACCAAGCTTTCTTGCATAATGAGGATCAAGCGCATGTTCAGCATCGATGAACGCACAGGTCTCTCCTCTCTTTTGGATCTCGGCAATCGCATGCAATGCGATCGTGGTCTTTCCAGATGATTCCGGTCCATAGATTTCTACGACTCTCCCTTCTGGATATCCTCATCCTAAGATGAGATCGAGTACATACGATCCACTGTGAAACGTACTAACAAGACCTACATTTGCATTGTCTCCCATTCTCATAATGGCTCCTTTTCCAAATTGCTTCTCAATACTCTTGAACGCCTCCTGCAATTCCTGTTTTTTTGTTGTCATTCTCTCTATAATAGTAAGGGTATAAAACAATATTAGCTGAAAGCTGAAAGCTCATAGCTCATAGCTCATAGCTCATAGCGTAAAGCTGAAAGCTGAAAGCTGAAAGCTCATAGCTCATAGCTCATAGCTCATAGCTCATAGCGTAAAGCGTAAAGCGTAAAGCTGAAAGCTGAAAGCTGAAAGCTGAAAGCTGGAAACTCAAGACTTAAAGTTTGAAGTGGCTAGTGGTTGATGCATATTCTCTACTCTATTCACCTCGTTCGCGATAAAAATCGGATAGCTCAAGCAAATATTATTTTCAAATATTTCTCATCAACGAAATCAATTTTAATTAATTTTTTTGGAAAATCAAGAGATTTTTGTCGTATGCTCAAGCATAATCTTTATACTTGTCAAAAAATAGATTGATTTTGTCAAAATTTACTTGACACTGTCAAAGAGATAATTAATATACAAATAAGATTATGAAAATTAAAAGATTATGAAAATTAAAAAATTCTGTGCATCGATATTTAGTAGATAATATATATGAAATGAAATTTACACAATTTGAAGAAATGGATATTTGGCAAAATGCTATGCATCTTACAACACTTATTTATCAGACTACTAATGATGGAGAATTTAAAAAAGACTTTTGACTTAGAGATCAAATAAGAAGAGCAGCAAATTCTGTTAGTAGTAATATTGTTGAATGATTTGAAAGGCAGAGTAATAATGAATTTATTAGGTTTTTAAAGATAGCAAAATGAAGTTGTGGGGAAGTCAGAAATCAAATATATATTGCTTTTAATGTTTGATATATAGACCAATTGAAATTTGAAACCCTCAAAAACACCTCTCTATCCTTATCTAGACAACTCTCTTGATTTATCAAATATCTCGAACTTAATAGAAAACAATGAAAATTTGTAACAAAACCACAAAAAAAACTTTCAATCTAAAATCTTTTAATCTGAAATCTTTTAATCTTTTAATCTGAAATCTTTTAATCTTTTAATCTATCATATCATGAAAGACCTCGACCAAGTACAAAAAGCATTGATCGCTTTCTTCAAAAAGAATACGAACCAGGAAGGGATAACCCTAAGAGAAATCGCTGCAAATATCGGAGCGAGTCATCCGCAGACGGTATTGAACAAATTAAATCAGCTCGTCCTGAAAGGATATTTCGTGAAAGACGAACAAGGATATAGACTTGTCAGAGAAAGTTTCGGCGATAGGTTGAACGATATCGTACAGCTTCCTATCTACGGTTTCGCTCAATGCGGAAACAAAGGGAAAAATGTGCTCGATGAATATACGCAAGAAAAAATCCCTGCAACGATAGCGATGCTGGGAGTGAAAGATGTACATAAATGTTTTTTCGTCAGAGCCAAAGGAAACAGTATGGAACCAAAGATCCAGGATGGCGACCTCGTTTTGATCAAACAACAAGATGCATATGATATCAACGATTATGTTTTTGTGATCCACAACGACCTCCCGAAATTAAAGAAAATCGTCACTGATAAGGGGAAACTCTATCTGGAATCAGTGAATAGATTTTTTGATAATATAGAGATCAGTAAGTACGATGAAACCAAAGTCATCGGAGTCGTAAAAAAGATCATCAAGGATATTTAAGCTGCTAGTTTAGTTGCTGCAGGAAAATCATTGTAATTCACATGACCTACATATAATTCGGATGTATGTTTTTTTTCTGTAGTGAGCCAATCATATACATTTACTGTACTTTTTGTGACTCATTCAGTTCAATTGGATTCTACTACATCAATTGTTCCATCATCATAATTAATCTTATCAATGAATGCAATATGATGAATACGATAGGTTTTATCATCTTTGATAATTTCAGGGATAGACCCTGTAGATCGCTTATACTCAGAGTTTGTGCTATTCCAAAAAATCAAATCTCATTTCTGGATATCCTTTAAGGTATCTTTTTTTATTTTTTTATCCTCATCGAGTTCTACTAGTTTGGTATCTACACTTTGAAATATTCATCTTGAATCATGAAAATCTATATTTAAACCCGCTTCTTTGATTGTATGATAAATTAGTCCTGAACAATCAAGACCACCAATATTTTTACCTCCTCGAACATATGGGATAGCTTTTTTTGCATCTTGTGCTAAAATTCCGTCAAGCGAAGCTAATACTTTTTCCCTATTATTTTTGTCAGCATATTCTACTGCTGCTCTCTGTGCGGTTGTATTTTTTTCAGCTATTGATATTTCGCTTGATGGTAGAAGCGTAGGATCAATTCCTGACTGGATCTGAGCCATAAGATCTTTGAGTTTTTCCTCGTTATCTTTGTTTTGTACAATCAATGCTTTCATCTTATTCAAACTTTTTTTGTCATATTCCAACAGCGTTCATCAGGTAATTTTTTCTATAAATTTCTTTTTAATATTTTTACCGATAGTTGAAAATATATCTGTCTTTTCTTTTTTGGTATCGGTAGTCAGATATTTTATCGCATCATTTTTAAGTGGATTGAGACTAACCCCTAGCCCTGCTCCTGTAGCTAGAATTCATCCTTTTTGCTGATCAAGAAAATCGAGATACATCTCAGCCAATTGCTTTTTTGTATCCTCTATTGTCGATTCTCCTGATTCTTTCGGTTTAGAATCCATTCAAGCATCGATGATCTTTTTTCCTAGAGCTTCGATTTCTGTCATAAGGGATGATAAGGGTAAAACATATTACGATCTTACAAGTTCTTGATCAATGATATTGAGATATTTAGCGCCGATCTCGTTATTTAAATAGGTGTCGCCTGTTCAGATGTCGATCAAATCTCAGGCTTTGATTTGGTTCTGAAGGTCTGTCCTTATATTTTTTACTGTTGTACTATCAGTGCCCATGTATTCTGTATCAGCGAAATAATTTCCATTCACATCCAGTTTGTTGTCATAAAAATATATTCCATATTTCTTTTCGTTGCCTTCGTTGAATATATTTTTGATCTCTTCCATCGTATTATTTATTCTCACTCCGATCACTTCCGTAGCGATCCTGTACAAGATGGTCTGCAACTTGCTTGATGAGTTATAGATTTCCTTGTCCGTCAAAGGTTTATCTAAAGCTAATTTTGCGAAGAAATCTCTTGTGAGGATATAATTCGGCTCCACAAATCATGCTGAATACGAACCTACATCGATTCACTGCTCTTTGGTTTTGTATTTCATATACGTGTCAAAATAATCGATGTTTTTGAAAATACTATCTTGTTCTGGTTCTAGAGATACCCCCGAAGCGTCGACTCCGAATTGCTCCAAATGTTGTTTGTATGGGAGCATATAACGGTACATATAGAGTAAAGATGTTTTGTCTTTTGCAAATATTCCCTCTAATGCTTTAAATTTTGATACATCTTTTTCTAACGTAGCTTTGGTTTCTTTTTCTTGTTGAGCGATCTTTTGCGGGTCTCAGAATGATTCAGGATTGGTGAGCGCATATTCAGATTCTAAAAGCAACTGATCCAATAATTTCATTCATTCTCCTTTCTTTATCTGATCTGCTGAAACGAATTTTTGGATATTGATATATGATTTTCATTGCAATACATAGACTCCGCATTTTTTCTTGAGATATTCATATTTTATCTCGATATGGTTATCTACCTGTTGTTTCGCTTCTGCTATCTCTCCACGAGTGATAGGCGGTGTTTCTTTCGCTAGTTTATTCATCAACTCTGTATCATCGATGTTGATCATCGCTAACGGATTTTTCTTCCATTCATCGGTATAGAGTAACGCTTTTATAGCTTCAGATCAGGTTTTTGCAGCGAGATATTTGATAACGTCGCTACCGGTGCTTGTTGATAACAACCAATCACCAAACCCACGATCTTCTCAAGCCGATCCGAGTGATATTGTCAGTATATGTTCTTTTATCAGTAACGGAGTGGAATTTATAAAATCTTTATAATTTTTGGTATATTTATCTAGACTTACAACAACAGATTCTTTAACAGCAGCACCGATTCCCGTAACCGCGAGGATGACTCCAGCTGCGACCCGTCCAATACCTGGCACGAATGCACACGCCCCTGCAGCAGTCAGTCCGATATCAACAAACGAATCCTCCTGCATCAGTTCACCTCTTGCTTGGTTGGTTATTTTTAGTTTCGCTCATTCCTGATATTTATCGTATGCCATCACTCATCACAAGACTACAGTTCATACTCCAAGCACTCTTCAAAGCATCCTTCCCGCATATTTCATCGTAGGATTTTGAAGCACTTTACCTAGTTTACTCAATGATTCATATTTTTCTACATAGCTCATCGTATCGATTAATTTTGTGGTGCTTGTAGTTTTGGATAGTGTCGTAGCGAATTCTTCTGGTATCTTGTTGACTCATTTGGATGCAAAGAGCTCTTTAACGGCCTGCGGTGTTTTCGCATCACTCAATTGTTTCAAAAATTCTTTGTCTTTGAATAAGGGAGAAAGTGCTTTAAGCAAGCTAGGATCCTTGCTCATCATTGATAGCCAGTTACCCGTTCAGATACGTTCAGATTCTGCAAGCAGGGAAAGATCTTCATTGGATGCGTTAGCGATTTCATCCAGTCATTGTGCTGTAGATTCCACTGATGGGGCGTATGGTGTCCTTTTTTCTCTGATAAGTTTTCTCAAGGTTTCAGCTGATTTTTTGAAATTCTCTTTCATAGCGTTGATATTTTTTTCTAGGAAAGAGAGATTCAGTTTCTTAGTTTCAATGTATTTTGCTTGGGCAGTGGTATCCATAGTTTTGAGTGTTTCTCGTTTGCCTATGGTATTGCGGACAAAGGTATTCGTATTCGTGATATTTGTTTTTTGCGTCTTTAAAAATCTCAGATATCATTCTATCTCATCTACGGTCTGGAATTTATTGAAATTTTTTCCAAGGATTTGTGCGAGTTTTATAGGTTCTTTGCTTGTATTCCCTACCTCAATAAGCAATCCCATAACTTTTTTATTTTTCATAAAGTCTTCTACTTTATCTAATGTCTTTGTATTTTCCAAAAATGATTCCCAAAATTTAGCTTCTTTGGTTCATGCAGGGGCAACCTTTGATAAGTGATCATCTATTGAAACCAATCTTTTGAAATTATCTTCATTCATCTCCATATCTTTCTTGAGAACCCTATCCCATACCGTATGCTTAACATTATCTTTCCAATCGACATAGCTGAATGTCTTAGTTTCGAATAATAAGTTTTTTATATTTTTATTATCTGAATATTTTTTGAACATTTCAATATATTTCGGATTCTTTATTCCAAATTCATTGAGTAATTCATCAATATTTTTTATTGTCTTACTTCACATTTTTTCATACATTAACCTAGCCTTATGCTCGGATATCTCCCCACGCAAGAATGCATATTTTATAAGCCTTTGTTTTTCTGCAGAAGTATATCCAGAACTCAATATTGCTTCTGACCATCAAGATCACGTCAGGTATGTTCTACCGAGCGATTTGGTTATTCACATTTTAACAAGTTCGATCGGTAATATTCATATTTTAAATGCAGCCTTGCCTCAAATCTTCATTGCTGAGGAGATCATTCACGGATTAAGTCATCCCGCAATGCTTCACGTAATATAAAGGATTCATCAACTAACTGTCGCCCCTCACAATCAACGCCCTACTCTTTCTCGCCAAGAATCAGTCTTTCATAGACCGAATAATTTTCCAAAATCTTTGAATGACTGAACAAATAAACTATCAAATAATTTTGACCATTCAAACCACGAAGTATTTGAACCTTTTATATCTTTCATATGTTTCGTAAAATTTTCTTTTGCATCTAAATAATTATTTAACCTCACCTTAGATTCCTGGAGATCTTCTTTAGTAAAAGTACCGGTATGTAATTTGGCTATATTCGCGTTTATCATCGTTTGTATTCCTTTTGTCATATCATCATATTTCATTTGTTTCATATATTCATTAGCTAATTCCTTATCTCATCAAAAAATATCCGTAAGCAAATGGGTATATGCACCGAACAATCATATTTTAGTATCATTTCCAAACATATCATCTCCCCAGTTTTGGAACATATCAATCAGTTCGTTTGTTGTATCTTTTTCAATTTTTCAATCAGCAAAATCAGCATTTGCTCTATCTATCACTGATATGCCTGTATCATCTGACTGCAAAATCTCTTTTTTTTCTTGAGCAAGTTTTTTCTTTAATTTCACTGTTCCCTCTGACAAATCTGACTTATCTATCTTATACTCCTGCATCAATCAAGGGATATCCAAAATTCTCATAGTCTTTAATTGTGAAGTTTTCCATTCTTCATCATCGCATTGTTTCTCAATCAATTCTTTCTGCTCTTCCGTAGGTATTTTATCGATATCTGTTTTAGACATCACAATTTCTTTTGCTTTCTTATACAGGATAAGTCCCTTCTTTTCTGTTACATAATCCAATATATTCATGTATTGTTTGTAGAATAATGAAAGCTCTTTTTCACGCGCTTCAGGAGTGGCTGCTTTCAATCGGTCTTCGAATCACTTCACGGGATCTGAAAGGAATGTTAAACCAAACGGTTTAAATGATTCTAATTGCATCAGGAATCCGGATAGTGCTTTATATGCCAGATTCTTGGTTCAATTTTTTATCATATCCAAAAAACCGTCTCTCGTGTTTCAAGACATATATTCCAAAGTTTCTGTAGTATTAAATTCAGATAAATTAGTAACATTTTTATCCAAATCAAAAATAATTTCTGATTTTTGTTGTTTATCCTTATCATGATCATCAGAAAACACTACAGGATTTTTTAAGGAGACCCCATCTATGTCTTCAGATAATGTATAATATTTCTTTTTCATCTCCTCTGAAAGATTTTCAAAATCTCCATTGGGAGTAGTTTCTGGTGGTTTTTTCTCTCCTGGTCAAAACAGACCTCCAAACCGATCCTTTATCTTATCTCGATTTTTCCAAGCCAATACTCCACCCGCTCAAATTCAGAGTCCGATCAATGTTTTCTTCCATCGTGATTTTTTTTCTTTATGATCATCATCTTTTTCTTCTTCTTTTTTCTCTTTTGATCCGAATAACCGCTTGAGTCATTTGTAGGCTAACACTCAGATACCTACTCCGGCTGCTATACGACCGGTATTTTTCCAGATATGATTTTCCTCTGTAGAATCGCTAAATCCATCTCGTTGCTTTTTGAACCGATTTTTCTTTTCTTCTGGTTTTTCGTCTTTCGCAGTCTGCTTATCTTGTGGCTCTGAAGCTTTCTCATCAGTTTCTTTTGCTGGTGTACCCTCTTGTTTTGAAGTCACCAACAATTTCAATGTAAGTAATTCATTGAGCGTCTTGAGCATCGCCTCAAGTTTTTCTATATCAGATTTATTCTTTTCCTCGCCATTGCTTTTGAGTTCATCAATTTTTTTATTGATTTTATCCTTTATGTTTTCCGCATCATTTTTGAGTGTCTCTGTTTTGGTTTTTTTGATATTTTCAGAAGTCTCTACCTGGAGCGCATCTAGGTCAGTTTTAAACTTATTTACTTCAGTCTGTAAGGTTTCAATATTAGTCATAGCAAATGCCATAAAATTTAAAGGTTGTAAACTACTTAAATAGTATACCCGGAAACGAGTTTATTTACAAAAAAAAGCCTCCCTAAAAGCTAGGAAGACTTGACATAAAGAAGAAATATATCCCTTTGGGATGTAATTTGGGCTTCGCCCGTAATGAATTTCTTTGGAAATGTAATGATTTGTAATGGGTTGTAATGTTCATTACACGAAGTTCATTACACGAAGTTCATTACACGAAGTTCATTACACGAAGTTCATTACACGAAGTTCATTACGTACGTTACGCTCGCGTAGCGAGCTTATTACCTATTATTTTATAATCCCTTCGAGAACTGTAAAAAATGATTTAATATCTGACTCGTCGTTGTAGATATATCCGCTCATCCTGCATGTTCATGGTTTCTTGAAATGCTTATGAAGCGGATAAGCGCAATGACCACCGCAGCGAACGGCAACATTGTGTTCAGCGAATTTTTCTCCGACATTTTGGAAGTTCGTGTTGTTGTTGAGCACGAATGAAAAAACCGCGACTCTATCTTCAGTGGTCAGTGGTCAAATAATTTCTATAGGAGAGTCCTTATCACTTGTCCCTCGTCCCTTCTCCCTGAGCTTGTTTATGAAATAAACAACAAGCGATTGCTCATGTTCCCATATTTTTTTCATTCAACCGATTGATTTGATGTATTCCAATGCCTTTCCGAGACTGACCGCTCAGATGATATTCGGTGTCCCTGCCTCGAATTTGTCTGCGTTCGTCATCAACGAATGTCCTTCAACGCTTACGTCTTCAATCGTTCATCATCAGCGGATCATCGGCACTAATTTTCTGATTCGTTCTTTCTTTAAGTACACCACTCAAATTCATGTATACGCCATCATCTTATGTCCTGTAAATACCAAGCAATCACAACCGATATCCTGTACATCAACTGTGAAATTCGGAACCGATTGCGAACCATCTATCAAAAAAAATGTATCGTCACGAAGTTTGGATTTTATTTTTTTGACGTCGTAGATCTTTCCGGTGACGTTGGAAACATGACCTACGGATACCACTTTCACTTTATCAGTATATTTCTGATCAAAATCATTTCGATCGATCTCGTAGTCGTCGGTGATATTGAAAAATTCTATATTGAATCCTTTTCTTTCCGCTAAAACCTGTCGCGGCAAAATGTTTGCATGATGTTCTCGGATCCCCAATAATACCGTATCTCACTTGTTTATAACGTCGCTTATCACCAGTGATTGAGCGATGAGGTTGATACCGTATGTTGAGTTGTAGCTATAGATGATTTCGCTCGCTTTGCAGTTGAGCAGCTCTCCGACCAGCTCTTTGGAATGATGATACGCTTCTTCGGATTTTTCAGAAAGCGTATACATGCCGCGATGGATATTCGCGTATGAGGTGCTTACAAACTCGGAAACTCCGTCGATGACGTATTTCGGTTTCTGCGTCGATGCAGCGTTATCCAAGAATACCATTCATGGATTATTTGAAAATATCGGAAAGTCTTTTTTGAACATAATCTATATGGTCTTAAGGTCTAAAAGTCTAAAAGTCTTAAAGTCGAAAGTCTTAATGTCTAAAAGTCGAAGGTCTAAAAGTCGAAGGTCTATAAGTCTAACTAAGAATTCTTTTGCAAATATGTTATAAATTTAGAGAGCATTTTTGAAATTTCTATGCAAAGATTATTTATCTGAGTAAAATCATCTTTTTGTATATATCATTGATCATATGCTATGTATAATTGTGATCTCACTTCACCACAAGATCATTTTGATATATATAAAAACTGTTTAAATTCTTTGTCTGTATTTCTTTCAAATCATTCAGCGATATTACTAATTATAGAGACAGAAGCTCTTCTTATTTGATCTCTCAATCACCAATCTTTACTAAATTCTTCAGTACGAGTCGCAGCATAAATCTTATTAGTCAATTCTCTTCATTTCTGCCATGCCTGTATATCTTCAAATGCCTCTATTTTCATGATATTTTTTTAAGAGATAAAGATATTTCGACTTTATGGACTTTACGGACTTTATGGACTTTCGACTTTACGGACTAATATTCTATTTTATCTTGCTTTTCTGTCCATGCTTTGAATACTTCCAAAGCCTCATCGTGAGACATTTGTTCTACAGGGATTGCTCTATGTGTAAATTCTTTTTTGATATCCTCTCGAAAAGCGCTGTCATCAAAACCGATATCTGCTGCATCATGTTCCGTATTCGCATACCATATCTTGTTTATCCTTGCTCGTGAAATCGCACCGTAACACATTGGACACGGTTCGCATGAAGTATAAATTTCACAACCATCTAAATCAAATGTTCACAAATTTTTGCAGGCATCACGGATAGCTACTACTTCTGCGTGAGCGGTCGGATCGTTGCTTGAGGTCACTTGGTTTCGGCCTCTACCCACAATTTTACCGTCTTTGACAACAACAGCGCCAAACGGTCATCCCGCATTTTTTTGCATATTTTCTAACGATAAGCGGATAGCTTCTTTCATAAATTGTTCGTTCAGCATAGTTGAAACTCTTAAGGACTAAATTTTATTTTAATTGTTTTTAACAAATCCCTCCGGCTTCGCCACCTCCCTTTATCAAGGGAGGAACTGCCCTCCCTGTTAAGGGTAGGGTCGGTCCCGTAGTTTATACGGGACAGGGGTGGGTTTGTTTATGAATGCTAGAGTTTTTTTACAATCACTTTATCTTTTTCCAGACTTCCAAGATCGATATCTGAAAGCTTAACGAAATCTTTATAATATTTTTTGAGGAGCTCATAATTCCTGATCTGATTTGGGATATCTCCGAGATTGTTGATATAGAATTTTTTGCCTTCGAGATAGACGATAGACCTTTCTCCTCCTGGTAAATACTCGACATGATCTAGCCCTGGAAATCATTGGTAGAGAAGCTCTACTTGCTGTACCAATCAGGTCGCCGGCTGTCTAAAAAACAGTCCGGACATGATATTCATGCCACTGAGATATCCTGGCAGATCTAAAACATTTGTTCCCTTCGTGATTTTGTTTCAGGTATATATTTGCAACAACTGACTACCGATAAGACCAAATCTGACATTCTGGTTTCTGATGATCATATCAAAAGGGATGAATGTCAATTTCACTGCTACCGTGTTGGCTGAGCTATATTCGATACTCATATCTAAGACGATAGGACATTGGGATCTGATATCGTTCAGCACTCTGGATTTATATAATTTTACGACATAGTAATTTTCTCATTTTATCCGGTTATTGATGCTTTTGTACAAATAGGGTTCATCATACGTGGCGATATTTCAGGAATCATAGAGTACTCTTTTGATGACATATTGATGAGCAAAAAGCGTATTTTTTAACAATAAGAATGATCAATAGACCAGTGAGAATGCGATAAATATGATCCAAACTATTTTTATAGAAAAAAAACGGACTCAAGGCTTCCTTATTTTTTTGTTTCCTGAATCGATGGGTGTATAGTACCTTTCTATTTTTTTTACGGGTCTTGGGACAACAAATTTTATCATACTACTTGATATAGTAAATGTAATAGAAAACGTATGTCAAAATCGTACCAAACATTATTCATCCGGCTACTTCTCGTGGGGTATGTCAGATCCTTTCTTTGAGTAATGCGGGCTCTTTTTTTTGGAGAATTGTCTGTAATTCTGTCCTTAGATCGTTGATATAATGAGCATGCTGACCTGTTTCATATCTATGATTCATAGCATCGTATGCGAACAAAATCCCGAAAGCGAACGCTACTGCGAAAAATACGCTTCCAAAGCCATATTCTAATAATACTAACATCGTAACACTGCTCGCCAATCCGCTATGAAATGAGGGAAAACCGCCGGAAGCGAAGATATGCCCGGTATATATACGCTTGTATCTGATAATATCTATAATCACTTTAACGATCTGGATGATAGATCCTACGATGATAACGATAAAAAATGGGTACATATGGAACCCTTGGGCAATGAGGGTATTGAGAGCGTTTATAGCGTATTGTATCATCAAAAATAGTAACTTCGACTAAAGTACTATAAGTGTATTGAAAATGCTATACATTTCAAATGCAAATGGACTCTATTTTCCAAGTCCTATTGAATTAGTGGGCTAAAAAATTATCGTTTCATCGTTTAATTCCCGCCTTGCAGGATTCCATTTTATTGCATATCTAATCATTTCCTATGCAGCTTTTCCTTACTGACTACAAGAAAAAAGATACCACTCTGATGATTTCCAATCCAGAGCTTTTGTCGCAATTGAGAAAAGTTCTTAGAGCTGAAATAGGCGATACAATATGGGTTCAAAGTCCTATAGACGAAAAAACGAAACTCAGATTCGAGGTCCGTATCGACGGATGGGATGCGAGCAATATCCAATGAACCATTCTTTCAGAACAGACATATGAGCAAGCAAAATGAACAAAATGAATGATTATCGCTATGCCAAATAAACGGGAAAAAATCGAGATGATCGTCCAAAAACTCACCGAATGCGGTATGGATCAGATACTTTTTTGGCCCTCAGAAAGATCAGTCATCAGAGACCGAAACACCAAAAAAGAAGAGAGATTGCAAAAAATAATAAAAGAAGCCGTGGAGCAATCACGAGGTTGGAAACTACCTAAGGTTGGATTTACGACTAAGCCGAAAGAAATCGTTTGATCAGCAAACTTGATTATCTTCGATAAAGGTTGAAATCCAGAAAAATGAAAAAATGAAGAAAAACCTGATAGACCTTTGACTTTATGACTTTATTGACTGATTTGACCGGAAGGCGGATTTACCTACAAAGATTATCAAACTTTCGAAGGGACGAAATACGATATCTACGGGCTCTGAGAAACCGTTTTGAGAACTGAGACTGCAGCGATTGTTTGAGGCTGGTTGATACAGAATAATGGACTCTAGCAAGATGCTGCTACGAAATTATTTGATATTTTTCAAGAAAAAATACTCGAGGTTCGCGGACTACATAGAGTCCTTGAAACCGCAAACACGGTTATGGGTGTCTGTATTGGAACAGGAACTATTGAAGGTGCTCTTGACCAGTGTCCTGTCACAAACAACGCCTTTTAATTCATTTCAATTTTTATCCTTATAAGGAGTAGCGGTCCAATATATGTCATCACATCATGCCATATCTCTAAACATAACCATTCATTGAGGAGTATCTCCATTGCCTTGACTGAAAATATTTATCACTTGGTACCAATCAGTCTGAGTTTTTTCTTCCTCAATATCTATATTATTATAATCAGTCATCAAAGTATATCCTGTCTGTTTCGATAATTCTTGTGCTTGTTCGAAAGTAAATCTCTTATTCTGTCCACTGATATCTTCGCAGAATGTTTTTTTAAGTTTAAGGATATTCATCGTATGATCAGCATTATAGGAAATATTATCTTGAATCCATTTCATTGTTTCTGCATCATCAGTATTTTTTAATTCTTCCCATTTCTTTTTCACTGATGTAGGAGCATTTTTAAATCCTGCAGGGATTAATTCTTCATATTTTTCTCTTTTATTAGCTAGTTTTCTTTTTTGAACATCTCTAAAAAGACCATCAATATCAGAATAATCAGCAAGAACATCAACAAGTTCTTGTCTTGTAATTGGTGTCTGATTGCCGACGCATTTTGAAATAACTACTCATTTCTCTCAAGATTCGATACTGAGTTTTTTTAAATCTGCCATTATTTTTATCGTTACAACATAAAGGTAAATAATATATAATAGTCGAATTTTAGTATGTTTCGTGAACTACATAGAGTCCTTCAAACCGCAAACGCGGTTAATGTGGTACGTATAGGCTCGAACTCTACCGAGACCCTCCTTATACAGGAGAACTTCGCGAACAGAACCTTTTACTTCCTTTCAATTTTCATTCTTATAAGGAGTAGCAGTCCAATATGTGTTATTACATCATGCCATATCTCTAAACATAACCATTCATTCAGGAGTATCTCCATTGCCTTGACTGAAAATATTTATCACTTGGTACCAATCAGTCTGAATTTTTTCTTCCTCAGTATCTGTATTATTATGATGAGTCATCAAAGTATATCATGTCTGTTTCGATAATTCTTGTGCTTGAACAAAATTAAATTTCTCATTCTGTCAACTGATATCTTCGCAGAATGTTTTTTTAAGTTCAAGAATATTCATCGTATAATCAGAATTATAGGAAATATTATTGTGGATCCGTTTCATTGTTTCTACATTATCAGTATTTTTTAATTCTTCCCATTTTTCGTTCGCTGATGTGGGAGCATATTCAAATCCTGCCGGTTTTAATTTTTCATATTGCTCTTTTTTCTTGGCTAGTTGTAATTCTTGGATTCTAGAAAAATCTTGTTCAGTAAGCATACTAACAAGCTCCTTATCTGTTATTTCTGTTTTCTCTGAAATCTTAAGTGTAAATCAATTCTCTCAAGATTCGATACTGAGTTTATCTAGATCTGCCATTCTTTTTATCGTTGCAACATAAAAATAAACAATATATAATAGTCGAATTTTACTATGTTTCGCGGACTAGATAGAGTCCTTGATACCGCAAACGCCGTAAATACCGTTTACATTGTCACGGCCTCTGCCACTCTGCACGATGAAGCTACTCTCTAGTTTCATCACATTCTGCATATTACGAACAAGAACTTTTACTTCCTTTCAATTTTCATCCTTATAAAGAGTAGCAGTCCAACATCTACCATTATATCATGACATATCTGCAAACAGATAAAATCATCGAACATTACTAACATCATTTCATTTATTTTTACTGAAAATATTTATCACTTTGTACCAATCAGTCTGGGTTTTTTCTTCCTCAGTATCTGTATCATTATAATCAGTCATCAAAGTATATCATGTCTGTTTCGACAATTCTTGTGCTTGTTCGAAAGTAAATTTCTTATTCTGTCAGCTAATATCTCCGCAGAATGTTTTTTTAAGTTTAAGAATATTCATCGTATGATCAGAATTATAAGAAACATTATCTTGAATCCATTTCATTGTTTCTGCATCATCAGTATTTTTTAATTCTTCCCATTTCTGTTTTGCTGATTCAGGAGCATACTCAAATCCTGCAGGGATTAATTCTTTATATTTTTCTCTTTTATTAGCTAGTTTTCTTTTTTGAACATCTGCTAAAAGCTTATCGCTATTAGGCATTTCAGCAAGAGCATCAACAAGTTCATCATCGGTAGCTTTAACCTGATTATCAATTCATTTTGAAATAACTACTCATTTCTCTCAAGATTCGATACTGAGTTTTTTTAGATCTGCCATTGTTTTTATCGTTACAACATAAAAATTATATAATATATAACTATTTGTTGACATATTGCAATATTAATTTATAGTTTTTTTTAATAATTAGCGATTTCCCTCCGGTACTTGAAAACAAACAAAGAAAGACTACAAGTCAAAGGACGATGAAACTCTATGTACGTTGTTAGTTATTTTATTTCTGTTACGCTAGGGATGCTCAAATCACTCATCAAAAAGATAACCTTCTACGAAAAAATATATTTTTTGCTCAAAGATAGCGTCATCTATCAGTTACGAAAAAAACTTGCAGGACAGATAGCGAATACCATCTACGGATATCCGTCAAGAAATTTTTTCATAATCGGGGTAACGGGAACGAACGGTAAGACCACAACCGTAAATCTGATCCATAGGATCCTTAATGAACATGTAGCAAAAACGATGATGGTCAGCACGGCGAATATCAAAATCGGAAACCAGGATCTCGAAAATAATAAGAAAATGACCTCACTCGACGTCTATGACCTCCAATCCATCCTCGCTATGTCAAAAGATTCGTGATGTAAGATAGCAGTTCTCGAAGCGTCTTCTCATGGATTGAATCAGTATAGATTTGAAGGTGTGGATTTCGATTTTGCGGTATTGACGAATATCACGCATGATCACCTGGATTTTCACGGAACGTTTGATCGCTATGTGCGCGCAAAAGAGAAATTATTCAACTATGTATTGAGCAACAAGAAACAGAACAAATATGCTGCGTTCCCAGCCGATGATAAGGTAGGAAGGAAACGATTTGATGATATGCCGTTCGATAAAAAACTCAGCTACAGCATCATCGCTTCCTCAAGCTTGAAAGCGGAAAATATCAAAACAAGTACGGAATGAACTACGTTTTCGTTCATCTATCTCGGCAAATCGTATGATGTGAAAACGAAATTGGTCGGTGAATTCAATGTCTACAATATTCTTGCAGCGCTCAGCGTTGTCTTGCAGATGGGAGTCGATATCAACCAAGCCATCGCATCTATCCAATGATTTGAAACAGTTGCCGGAAGGATGGAACATATAGAAAAAAATTGAATCCACTACTTCGTAGATTTCGCTCACACCCCCGATGCGCTAGAAAAAACGTTGGAATATCTCAGTACCATAAAATGAAATTGAAGATTGATCACGCTCTTCTGAGCGCCAGGAAACAGAGACAAAACCAAGAGACCTATCATGGGAGAAATAGCAGACCAATACAGTGATATCCTGATTGCGACGGACGATGATCCTGATACCGAAAACAGACTCGCTATCCTCGAACAGTTGACGATGAACATCAAAAATAAACAGCAATGAAAAAACCTTTTCACTATCCCGGAAAGGACATTAGCGATCAAGTTTGCATGTGAACTCGCTCAACCTGGTGACGTAGTCATGTTCGCTGGAAAAGGGCATGAAACCATGCAATTGACGAATTTTGGGAAAAGGGAATGGAGCGATAAAGAAGAGGTGAAAAAAAACTTGGGAATAAGTTAAAAAAATAAATAAACCCCCTCATTTCCCCTATGTATACGTCATTCTCGCGAAAGCGGGAATCCATCTTGCTTTATAGCCAATTGGATTCCCGATCAGGTCGGGAATGACGTGAGAGACGGGAAGTCGGGAATGACTGTGGAAGAGTGCATGGGAATGAGGCATAAGTCCTAAACGAAGTCTAAGAGATTTAAAGTGTCCACAACTTAAATCCTCCCCCACTTCGTGGTACTCCTCCTTTAAAAAGGAGGACAAAAAATATTTAATTCACTCTACTCTTCATGAAAAATAGATTTGGCATAAAGCTTACCAGACCTATCGTCGGAAAACGGTTCGGCACTTTCCAAAGTATCATGAAATGATCAGGCATCGAAAAAACTGACTTCAGAAAATACTCGCCCGGCGATAGCGCATCGCATATCAATCGAAAACTTTCAGCGAAATATCAGGAACTGTATACGACCATTTTTCAGCAAGAAAAATCATTCACGCTGGATCTTTTTCTCGATATCAATTACAATCGAAGAGGTGGCGATTACCCAAATATAGAGCAGGTTCGCGCCTATGCGGAAGACATCGTTTCCTATTGCCAGCATCAGCATATCGGCATCACTTTTTTCTCACCAAAGCAGAAATTCTGGTGAGCGAATTCGCTAGCAAAAAAATCAGCCAGAAAAAATACAGACGAAATTTTTTCTGTAGTACATGAACTCTTATCGTGAGTAAAGAAGACGAAGAAACGTTATGAAAGTCTGTTGAGTGAATTTTTGCAAGAAGCAGCAAAAGAAAAATCAAGACGTGCAATCGTAATTTTTTCGGACTTTCTCAGCTTGGATGAAGAAGCAAAAAAATTCCTTCACTACCTAAAAAAACAGCATATCCTCTTCCTTTTCCAGCTTCCTATCGATCCTGAACAAGGACAGAATTACAGTAAATTTTTTCTCAATCCCGACTACAAAAAAAACCCATGAAGCTGTGAAATTGAGATGCTGCAGATAGACTAAAGTCATTGCGAGTGAAACGAAGCCCACATTCGTGGATAAACAATCTTAATCATTTTTTTAGATTGCTTCACTACGTTCGCAATGACAAAATAAAAAAAATCACTCCAATATGCGGAGCGATGGGGATGAAAACTATGCATCATGGATATCTACAGAAGTATTTTTGTGCGGATAACAGCACATCACATTATCCAGGTATTGGATACCACAAAAATGATCACAGATAGAAACGTTTTTTACTGCGCATTTGTGCGTATTCACTCATTCAGCTTCGTTTCGAGGACACTTGCTTTGTTTCCAAGACGTCTGATCTTCTGAAGTAAGATCGATATCCATATTCGCTCAGTCTAGTACCTTTATTTCCATGAATGTATGAACTAAAAAAATAAAAGGATTTTATTTTTTGTTCTGAATAATCCTCTTTTTATATTCTTCTGAACTCATTATTTTTCTCATATCAGTCACTTTTTCTGTGAATGCGATTCCGTCTAGATGATCATATTCGTGCTGGATCACTCTCGCTAAAAGTCCATCAGTTTTCCGTTGGAATTTTTTTCCGTTTTGATCGTATGCTTCGACTATTATTTTTTTTGGTCTTTTCACTGGAGCAAAGAGTTTGCTGTATGCTACACTACCACATCATTCATAGATAGTGCATTCGGATTTGGATTTCCAAATAATTTTTGGATTGATATAGACTCTCAATACATCGATATCTTTAGCATCTCTTGTTGGTGTTTTCCTGATTTCGGTTACGAAAATCCTTTTGTTGATTCAGATCTGACAAGCAGCTATCCCGACCAAGTTGCTTGCTCTCATGGTATCTGTCAAATCTTTTATGATCTTCTTGTGTTCTGAAGACGGAAAAAATTTTACTGATTCAGATTTTTGCGAAAGGATAGGATTCCCTATTTGGATTATTTCTTTGACAATCATATGGATTTTTTATTTCTTTAAAGAAAAAACATATGTCCAATACATTTATTCAGCGGATTCAACGTTTGCCTCTGTTTTTGCTTTTGCTTTTGCTTTTGCTTCTGATTCTGATTTCGCTTTATTTTCTTTGTCATCTTTCAATCCTCTTTCCAAAATCAACATTGCGCTGACCGTATCAGTAGCGGCGTTCTTTTTGAAATTTGAGACTATCTCGCCGGATTGGACGCTCGTGTAATCCTCCTCTACAAGCTGGATATCTATCTCCCTATTTTCGATGATATAATTGAGGCTTTTCATGAAAGCGCTGATTTTTTCTTGGATATCTGTTTGCTTAGCGGGTCGACCGAGCATGATTTTTCCGACATTGTGTTTTTCTATGATACCAGCGATATTGAAATACATCATCTGATCGTTCATGATATATCCGATAGGCAAAATGACATCGCTGCCTCCAATGGCGTATGCTAATCCGATATATTTTGTTCATCGGTCGATGCCGAGAACGCTTTTAGTCTTGCGGTGATTGATCTGCATAGAAACTGAGTGAATAACTAAAAATGAAAAGTTAATAACGAAGGTATTTTTTTATTTATTTTATTAATCAAAATCTTCCAACACTTTTAGTTTTTCACTATTAATTTTTAGTTAGTTAAGTGTTGGCTGTATAAAGTACTCCGGAGCTACGCTCATGGTCAATGGAATATCCAGATCCGTCATCACTATTTCGTGGCTATTTCCACGGTAATGGAGATATAAGGTATTGTTGTCCATCGAAAATGAGATCATCTCGTCGGTTGATTTTCGGTATGTGTCGTGGACGAAATCGATGAAAATTTGGTCAGAATATTGGATATCTTCTAAAGTTATTTGTTGATGAGTTTTTTGTTCACAATCATATTTCCAGACATTGTGTTTTTGGCCGATATAGATGATCCCATGCCTTGGAATCCGTCATTGCTTGTAGGCATAGGTGTAAAGGTCGAATTTGCTGATGGAAGCGATGGGGATGAATGTCCCTGTATCATGTTCTAGAAGCTCATTGAGCATATTGAGCGTCAACGTCCCTACTCTGAGGTTGGTAAATCCGCCGGGACCGTTAAGCAGTACAATCGTCTCCACGGGGTGGCTTTGGGTATATTGCAGGAGTGTAGGTCATAAGGTATTTTCTATCCCATTGCGTTCGAGGAACTTTTCGTTCTGATCATCAAGGAGATGGACCTTGTCACTAGAGATATTCAGAAATAACATAAAAATTCAGTCAAAAATAAAGTTTTCTTCTACCCTTGAAGGCATGTTATACATAATTTTAGTAAATTTGCAAGGTAAGTAAAAGAGAATGTGCTCGTTTATTTGGTATTTCCTGTCTTTGCGGATATACTTTAGGGACGAGGGACAAGGGACAAGGGAACAGCGAAATATACCCTAAGTCCATGTCCCTATCACCTTGTCCCAATATCGTTTAATCATTTAGCAAATCCGTATGTGAATATTCAAGTCCAGCATCATAAAAAAAATATTGTGAATCGTAGTTGTGATCTGATGTTCAGGGATTTTTTTGAATTGATATGTCGGTGTAGGAGAATTGGTGCATGCACAAGCTGTTACGGGTATAGGTACAACCACCGCACCTACCGGAATCGATACTATGGGACTCTGGCAGATCCTCAATATGATCCTCAAAATCATCTACGTCCTGCTTTGGCCGCTCTTGGTCATCGCTTGACTCGCACTCGATAATACGCTTGTCTACGCTTCTGTCTTTCATATGGATGCACCGCTCTGGAAGTTTTGGAATATCATGAAAAACTTTGCGAACTTCACGCTGTGATTTATGGTGCTTTTTGCGATTATCAAAAGCCTGCTGACGAATAGTGGCTGATGATCATTCAAAGACGAAAAATCTCCGCTCGGCATCATCAAAAAGACATTGATTGCGGGGATACTGATCCAAGCGAGCCGGTTTCTTATGGCTGCACTTGTGGATGTATCCACTATCGCGACGTATGCGGTAGGAGGGCTACCCCTCAGCATATTGCAAAACGATACGCTCGGACAGACGAAGATACTCACCACCAACAGCACCCTAGACCTCAACAAATTTGATATCATTTCCGCTGGCGGACAGGGATTTAGTGTCTGGTATTCTACGAATTATCTAGGCAAAACATTGAATCTCTCGCCTTGCAGGATAGAAAATGATATCATCGTCGGAAGGTTGGATGGAGATCCAAAATTTGATAATACCGCCAACTTGCAAAGCACTCCTTATGCAGGATATAACGTATGTGTGCTTTACTGAAACCAACTCGTACTCCGAAAAGAACAAGCTTTTATACTCCAAATTGCTCAAAACAATCCTCAATCGACACAATCTAATCGAAATACCACACAATGATATAAGGCCACTATGGATGAACTGCTCAGCATCACCTGATGGGATACTACGACTTGGGTGCAAACCGCTATTAGCGATGGAACTATCGTCAGCCTCTCATCATGAAGCACCGCATGGGCACAACAAGGAAAAGATTTTTTTGCACTGACCAACGGCATGACGCTGGCTGACCTGATCTCGAAATCCAAAGGATTCGTAGGACCGCTCGTCACCATGTATTCCTCTATGCTTAATTTTGCGCAGCTGACCGATACAAGCATCACATCTGTAGGACAGACTTCAGGTATTTTCCTCATCAAAGCGGGAGTCGCTATTGCGCTCTTTTTTCCGCTGTTGGCACTTGCCGTAGTATTGATTGCCAGAATAGGCGTCCTTTGGCTCTTTATCGTAGCATCGCCCTTCATCATCCTTAATGAGACATTTTCCGGATTCATCGATGTAGGTGCACTTAAAAAATATCTGAGAATCAAGGGAGTCATCGGTATTGTCTTCGCTTCGGTGGTGACAGTCGCAGCGCTAAGCCTTTCTTTGATCTTTATGAGCGCGCTCCTCAATGGATTTAAAAACACAAATACCGCTACCAAATCAACTATCAATACTGAATTCAATACTCAGACTATCCCCGCCATCACTACAGGAAATGATGCCGTCAGCTTCTGATGAATCGCACAATTAGAATTTACCAAACTCCCTCGAGGTGACGCTATGGATCGGTTTTCTTGGATGA
>JAHFJL010000045.1 GCA_023245855.1 bacterium | reverse complement strand
AGGATTTTTATAGTAGAGAGGATTGATTTGCACGGGTTTGCCTCGCCCGAAATGCGCTACAAATACCATCAAAAATCCTATTGGATCCAAATGTTTTAGCGGATTAGGAGTCAGTCTTCCTTGTAATTTTGGAGTAGGATCTCCCAAGCGATAGGAAACATAGGCATGCGCGTATTCATGCATTCAAATCGATACTGCGAGAATGATCGCTAACTGGATTATTTCAAAAAATCACATAATTCAACTAATAACTAACAACTAAAAACTAATATTTTTTTTATTTTTTTATTATTTATTTTTTAATGTTTTGATACTAGATATTAATATTTTGAGGATTTCATGTCCTAAGGGATATATACTTTGATATTGGATATTATCGATATATCATGTATCTTGTAAAACATTGAGTCGATATAATGTTTCATTAGCTTCTTTGAGTGCAATACTCATCTTTTTGATAAAATCTGCTGTTGATTGTCAGAATTCTGCTTCACGAACTAGTGCTCAAATGCTGGTTCATGATCTTACTAATTGTTTACTTAATATAAATTCTTGTTTTTGTTGTGAAAGATGCTGGTATAATTGTACAATTTTGATGCTAAAGTCATAACTTTTAGTTCTAAGTACGTTTTTTGCCATTATTTATCTTTATATAAATAAATTCCATCGTTGTTAGTTATTCACTGTTCATTGTTAGTTTATTCTAGGGCGTTTGTTAAAAAGTTTGAGAAGTTATCAAAGTTCAGTACTTTTTTTCCATTGATATGGATATTAGTGACGAGTTTGATATGTCTGAAGATATAGTCTCTTCGATTGTATTCATTAAGATTGATAATTGCACCTGTAGCAAATAGTTTTTCTATAGTGGTCGGTTTGAAATTAACATTGAGATACTCTTTTCCGAGAATAAGGAACGGCATGTCTTTTGAATAAATAGAATTGATTTCATTCAGTAATCTTTGTTTTCATTTATCATCAGTTGCAGAATATTGGGTAAGGAGTGTCGTAAGTCTCTGGTTCTGATATTGTGAAGGATTGATTTCAGATTTATTGGTGCTGAAGAGTTTTGTAAGATCGTTTTTGAGTCACATATCTACGGTATTGATTACGATATCATAGTCTCCTGCCATCAATCTTCCCTGCAATTCTTGGGGAGTCTTCATTTTTTCAAAGATGAAATTTTCGCTGATGCCAGCATCCGAAAATATGCGTTGCAATCTTGCTACCACAAAATCATTGATGAACGTACTATAATAGATTACAGTGAGTTTTACTGATTCTCAAGCGGAGATTTGGGGTTGTGATTCTGAAATGACATTATAGATATCCAATGAAGATATAAGTGTTTTTTTGTTTTTAATATATCCATAGATACTATATTTGTTTAAGCCTGATCAAAAATTCTTCTGAACAACCCCGATGGTATACCATCCGCTTTTCGCAGTTTTGGTATAGTGTTCTGGTGAATATGATTTTCATTTGTATTCTATGGTGACTTTGTCGTACCCTTGATCGAAAGTGAGTTCGAACGGGATTGATGTGCCTGTTTCTACATAATATACTAATTTCTGGTTTTCTCATTTGATGGATACGGATTTTGGTAAGGGTTGGACATTGATATCCAGAAGATCTTGTCTGGTAATCGTGGTCGCGCTATACTCGCGATTGAGGAGATCTTTTACATTAGCTCCTGTAGATTGAAAGAAATCAAAAAGCCCATCGTTATTCTTCTGTACATAATTTTTATACCCGCTGTCATAAAAATTATGCTTTATAAGCCCTCCAAGGACTCTTCTGACTCTGACACGAAGCTTATCAGAATTGGTATTGAAAAATATAGAAGTAAGTTTATTAGTCTCTAATTTTTTAGTGATATATCCAGGAAGCACTTCATCGCCGACATATGCATCGATAATAGAGTTTGCTCAATTCTCAACTGATTTTTTGAATACATCAAAAGATGTGGTATTTTTGACTTGATAAAAGTTGAGATTGCTTTGATTGCAATTAACGAGATTAAACACAAGACTATATTGGTCATTTGATTGGGAAACGAGATTAGCACAATTGGTATATACGGGTTTAAATGCAAAAATACTGGTATAATCATTGATATCCGTGTTGATCAGAATATGTTGGGGGAGGATATAGTTCGTGAAAAATAGGATATTATCTGATGATTTGGTCGTGAAGCTTACTTTGAGCGTATTATTCACGTCTTTGACGATGGTGATATCATTATATTGGGATAATAATGGGATTTTCCACATATTATTATGAATGATCTCATTATATGTGAAATAGATATCTTCCAAGGAAACAGGTGTCCCATCTGACCAGATAAATCATTTATTAAGTGCTATGCTATAGGTTTGATTGTCTTTAGTAGTTACCGTACAAAGATCAGGGACATATATCGAAGTGTTCTTATCATACGATGTTCTGAGGCATCCGTTGAAAAGAAGTCCTTGATAAAAATTACTTTGAATATCGCTGCGCAGATAAGGCAAATACGAGGTATTTCAAAAAATACCTTCTACGAAGGTCCCTCATTTGGTATTTATTTGTGACGAAGAGATCCAGATATACTGGTATCCTATGTAGATGCTTAGCAGTATCCAAACAAATAACGACAAAAAAAACGTATATCTGAGAATATCCCTTATAAGTTTTTTTTTAATGGGTATCATACTTATTTAGTATACGGTAAAATAAGCGAAATAACGAGAAAAATAATCCCAGCAAAGAGGGCAGCTTTCTTCAATTTATTTTCAAGAGTCTTTTTGCTTCCGTATTCGTTTCCTCCTGCCATTCCACCTATTCCTAGGCCAAGTCCACCTTTGGGTGACATCAGCAATACTGATCCTATAAACATTATTCCTGCAAGTATCAAAAGGATGATTAATGTAGTACGCATTTTTTCACAATAACAAAAAATAAAGGTCATATTACTATATAAATATGCCTTCAAAATTCAACTAGAACTAAAAAAGATACAAGACACAAGATACAAGATTCAAAACATAGTCAAGGAATCTAATATCATGCATCATATATCATATATCACGTATCAGTTATTTTAGTTCAAGATTGCAAAGTTTACAATTAAATATCCAGTCCCAATAACGAGGATCCCTATAAACATATAGAGGAGACTGTTTTTAATACTCTTGATCTGAGCGGGATCATCAGGTTTAGTAAGGAGTTTAACGGTCTGCACTATGATGATCACCAAAATGACTAATGAGGCGATGCCTAAAGCATAATTGATGATCTGGTAGATGATAGGGATATTCTTATCTGCCAGTATTCATGATCATATCGTACCGAGATTAGTGGCATTCGGACTTGTTACTGCAGCTTGTTTTCCATAGATGGCTTCTACAATCTGTTTCGCTCAGATGATGACGATCATAGAGATGACGTTCCATCCGATCAACGTTCATGCTTTCTTCTGCGCATCAGCATCAGTACCAAAAAGGAAAGTGATGACGCGAGATACCAAGATGACAAACATTGCACCGAGAACCAGATAGATAGCGAATTTGACAAATGGATAGACGATATTATTATACAGGCCTACGGCTAAGATATTTCATTGGATCTGACCTGTAGCGGGGTTCAAGAGATCATAAACGTTTTGTCCGATAAATTTCGCACTCATGATGACGATGATCCCTATGACTCCATAGATGATATATCTGCTTCACTCTTTGGTTGCAGAATCATCAGTTGAAAACATGATTTTATAGAATCAAAGGATGGCGGAAAGGATCCCTATGACGATGATAAGCGGAACCAATACATTCATGATTTTATCGAACAAAAAATTAGTCAGTCCTTGGGTCCCTTTTGCACCTTCAGGGGTTTCTAGATTTTTTTGTATACCTTGGATGCTGGTACTCAATGCTAGATCAAATCTATCTGCAGTCACTACTTCAAAAGCTCATGACCAGATATTATTGCTTGGATTTACATCAGCGATGCTGCCAGGATTAATTTTACATACTATGGTTTTTGTTCACAATGCTTGCGTAAAGAGAGGATTGATACTGATATTTACACCCATACTGGTTCCTGGATTGAGCGCAAAATTGGTGATAGCATTGGAATTATATATGTTTATGTTTTGCTCTTTTCGGGTGCAGGAAAGGAATCCCGGAGGCAGAACAGTATTTACAGCGGTATCTCACTTGTTTCTAAACAAAATATCGATTCCTGGACTAGATCATTGTGCTATCAGATTTCCATTTACATTGCTTGCGCCAGGCAATCCAGGCGATTCATCGATAGTGATATCCACACCAGGTACGAGCGCACCAATTCATATGCATGATGCATATGCGTAAGTCTGCCAATTCCCGTTGAGGATGCCTCAACTGCACGAGAGTGCAGCAGAAAGATTGTTGCAGGTATTTGGAAACAAAGCTCAAGTTGCTGAATATCAAAATCCATTCCATCACTCAGGTACCGTACCCCCTCGCGGCAAGATGCATCCTCCACATGTCGGAAAGTTATAAGAGCTGGGATCCAATCATCCTGCTCGTCCACCGGTGCTGCAAGTGAATACTTGTTGACTGCTCGCACAGGATTGAGTGGTAGTAGCTGTACCTATAGTATATTTAACTACGGTTTGAAAAAGAGGCGTATAGATATTCGTAGCGGAATCCAAACATGATCAAGGTTGTACGTTTTGACATCCGGTATAGAGTCCTGGCGTATATCCGGATCGTACACCATTAGTGCATTGAAGTGTTTTTGCATAGTCACTACAATAGCTTCCAGCAGCTTGAAAAGCTACAGGGTTGGTATATTCCGTGACAAACGATCCATGCGAACGAGTTCCTATTCACAATCCGATGGCAGCGAGAGAACATGGGTTCGTATTAGCTTGGGTACATCCGCTAAACAATGATGACTGATTACCTCAGCTTCGGAGTCCATTGATGCAAGTGAGCGGTTGTAAAATAGCTGTACAGTTGCCTACAGGACTGGTATATGCATTCAGTGAAGATCCATGAGGGACGAGAGTGTTGGTTCGGATGTTAGTACATCAAGCGAAGGTATTGGGATCAGTACATCCTGTAAAAAGTCCTGCTTGCTGCTGAGTACCATTTCCAGATCGTGTGCCATTATAACACGTAAGTGTTTTCTGAAGTGTTGTACAGGTTTGTCCTGGGCTTGGATTTAGGCTTATATATGCGGTAATCGTTTCTCCGTGGTCTCTATAGCTACTGGTTCGTGTATCGATGCATTGCGCCCAAGTCGGGTCTACGCAACTTCCAAAAGTGAAGAGATTGGGAGTGATTCCTCAGGTAAAGATCCCATTCAGACATTGCAGGCTTTGGCTGAGCTGCTGACAAGATTGAGTATAGGTAGCTTGAGAAGCTTTATATAACGTTTTGTATTCGAGATGATTTCCTGTGAGAGGAGTGGTGCAATTGTTTCGGACATGCGGGATGCATGAAGCAAATTTGAACGTATTCCCATTGTTTAAGACTCAGTTGGTACAGGTAATAGTCCCTGCAGCCGCATCACAGCTTTGTGTATAGGTAGCTTCGTTGATCTGGTATCCTGTCCTGGATTGTCCGTCGGCGAGCGTAGATGGGCTCCATCCGGGGAGGAGATTACAAGACTGTCCATAAGCAAATGCAACAAGCGAAAAAGCTATCGTCATCAGTGATCCGACGATTTTTGCTGTGCTAGTAGTGAATCTATGTCTGTAGTTCATTGCGGTTATGATTTTTTTATAAAAGTTTGATCGGTCTGTTTTTTTCTAAAGATATTTCAGATGCGGGTAAACACGGATACAATCTCTCTCGCGATAGGCAGATGCGGCAGATGCTTAAGTTGTATTGCCATGACGAGATATCTTGCAATAAGCAATCCAAGTCCGACGTAATAGGTTCGTATCGTAATATCAGGTTGGATAAGATACATCAATCAAACCATCAACACTATTCAGAAGATATATTCTATTAGGATGATTTTATTCTCTTTGAAATCGATGATGCGACCATATATTTCCTTTTGTTGTTGGACTCCCATATCGATGGATACATGAGGCATTGTTTTGAATATACTAGCAAATAATCTGCCAAGGTATGCAAAAAAACCTGATATATATGCTCGGATCTCTTCAGGATTCTTGAAAAATAATTTGTTGAGTATCTGTTTGGTGGTGGTGTTGAGAAAATCGATATCAGACATAAGCGCAGCAATCCTTAGAATCAGGAAGATGATGACGATAGCTGTTGCTATGACGCTTCACGTCATGCTTACAAGCATGATCAATGTCCGCAAGAGTATCGATTCTTTGATCCATCGATTCGGTTTATCGAAACTGTGGGTGTTGTACCAGAGATAGATATTATAGATAGGCAGATATTTGAGGATAATCTCCTTTTTATTTCCTTCTACGGTATAGACATTGATGGCATGATCTCATCATTTCAAGAGACTGATATCAGAGAGGATGCTTACAATGCTTATCACCAACAAAAACATTAGGATGAAGATGCTGGTAGTATATGTTACGCTCAAAATTTGTATAGGGAGGAGATAATTGCCTATCCCTGCAGCAATCACGATGACTCAGAAGAGGAGCGAGATATATCCGAATTTGATATATCAGCGGATAAAATTTCTATCTTTTTCTGTGATATCTCGTGTACCGTTTTTGAGCATATTGCTTACCAATGGAGAAAAAAACAGCGCAGATGCCAGCGAAAGTTGGGTCTTGGTATTGGTATCTGTTACTTTCGTTTCTTCCACCATAAATCAATGAATAATGAATAATTAAAAATGAATAATGTAGGTATTTTTTTATTTTTTTCATTGTTGTTAATTATTAGTTATCAGTTATTAGTTGTTAGTTATTTCGTCGTTACTACATCAGTTGTGATAAACGCTTTTTCAGCGGGAGAAGCGAGAATTTTGACTCCTACATGCTGATTTCCTGCAAAGATCAATCCTTCTCAAATTCCGGAAGATACCAATCTTCTTTGCTCGGCTTCTGAGAGTCCAAGCAGTTCATTCAACGCTTTTATCGATGTTGTAGATTGTTTCAGAAGGATCTGCAGTGCACAGTTGGAGATGATAGGTTTTCCGTATTTGCTTCTTACAAAGTCTTCGATATCTTGTGAGATAACTGTGATGCCAAGCCCGTATTTTCTGGCTCTCTTCGTCAATCCAAAGAGGAATTCCGCAGAGGTTTCGTTCTGGAACATGATCCACGCTTCATCACAGGCAAGCAATCTTTTTTTCTTGTGCGATCTTACTTTGGTCCAAATCCAGTTTAGAACATTGAACATCGCTGAGGTTTTCAAAGCGTCTTCCAAGTCTCTGATACTGATGACGGTAAGTCTGTTGTTGATATCGATGTTCGTATAGTTGTTGAATACTTTCCCAAATGTTCCGCTGACATATTTACTCAATCTCAGTGCAAGCCTATCTCCTCATTCCATACCTTCCAAGACATTCATCAGATCACCCATGATAGGAGGTTGTTTCCCTTCGTAATTATCATTATCCAAAGAGAACCCCTTCAATGAATAAGTGCTTTGTAAAGCCTTATCGAGTAACGCTTCTTCTTCGGGAGTGCATCCTCAGATCAAGATCTGGATCATACCGATCAAGGATACAATCTGTGATCTCAAGAGATCTCATTTTCCATATTCCACATCCTCGATTTTTGGAGGCATATCAAACGGATTAAGATATTGCTGTGAATTGGTAGCGATGTTTACATAGGTTCCACCTACTTTTTCACAGAGCGTCTTATATTCGTTTTCAGGATCGATGATGATGACGTCGATGTTGTTGAGCAGATATCTGATCACCTCTAATTTTACGGTGAACGATTTTCAGGCTCCGGAAGTAGCTAATATCACGCTGTTCATATTCGGTAATTTCTGATCATATCTATCGAAGATGACGAGTCCTCAGGTGTGGAGGTTGATTCCATATAAGATTCCTGTTTCGCTCACCATGTCATTGGAAATGAAGGGGAATCCGCCAGCAAGCGATGAAGTGACTGAACTTCTGCTGATTCCGAGTTCATCAGTACAGAGCGGTAATCCACAAGCAAAACCCTCATCCATCCTTTGGATAGAATTTTTTATTCTGATCCCATATCCAGATATTTTCTGTTCCATTTTCTTTCCTGTTTC
>JAHFJL010000009.1 GCA_023245855.1 bacterium | reverse complement strand
AGAACATATAATCCCTATTGAAATTTTTTTGTCAGGATATTGTGTAAATAGCATAGAAAAGACATTTCTAAATGTCGTAAGAAGCGAGTGATATGACCTATCATCAATACCATCACCATCTACATCTTGAAGAATAAGTTTAGGATTTGATGCATGTTCAGGATATTTGGTCCTTAAATCAGGGATTTCACATACTGCATAGCAACAATTATGAAATATTTTTATCAGATCAATATCCAGGGGATTGATTGATTTTAATGTTCACAACAACGATTTTTTGACCTCCTCGCAATCAATTAAATCGGATACCTACATCCATGACATGAGGAAAATTGCATCATTTTCTTGAAAGTCAGAGAGTGATATCTTGAGGAGTCGCAACCTTTTGGAGAATAGCTTTTCCTACAGAATTCGAAGAAGCAGTAACAACATTCAAATTCATTATATTGTATTATAGTATAAAACTTTTGTTTTATTTGACATTTAAATATTTAATGATACAATATTTTTATTCAATAGATTTGATAATTTTTAAAAAATAATTATCATTATATGATAATATCAAATATTATGAAATTTTGGATACACAAAAAAAATCTAAATATTTACTGGAGAGAGATAATTTTATATTATTAATTAAAGATTATGCTTTTTATGAAACCTATTTATGATAGTATTATATTTACTTTAGCTCAATCTAAAGGCCTCAGTATTCAATGATTACATAAACTAGTTTATGAGCAGGAAAAAATATCATTACCTAACTTCTATAAAATCATTGATCAGATGATTGAAAAACAAATCATTTTAAAAGAAAACTGAAAAATAGCTTTACATGCAACACGAATGCTTTCATTATTTGATCTTACTGAAAAAATAAAAAAACAATATTTTGAACAACCAACAGTAAGTATAGAGCTCAAAGAAAATGAACAAAAAGTATTTTATGCTTCTTCACTTCGAGACTTAGACAATGTTCGAGCCAATCTTCTTAGTGCAATAAGCATCAAATATACAAAAAATGAGCACTATTATTTTTATAATGCTCACACGTATCATATCCTTTGAATGCAAGAAACAGAAAGGACTAATTTTCAACAATTTGGAAAATATAGCCCAAAAGTATATTTTGTTAGCGGTAACGAAACACCGTTAGATATATACTGAGCACAGCTTTTAGGCATACAAGGAACTAATGCCATCTGCAGCGACAAAGTTAAGTTTCTTAAAGATGGATATTGTTTAAATGTGATTTGAGAATATATTGTTGAAGTATTGTTTCCACCTATGATAACTAATTATTTTAAAGTATTTTTCGATAGCATCAAAACCATCAAGGATTTTAATCCTGAATTATTTCAAAATATCTTCAAAATGAAATCAGAATGCAAATTAACAATCAGACGCAATAAAAAGGATGCAGAAATTTTCAAGAAAGAGATTATCAAATATTTTAAGTAATATTATTTTGATCAACACCGAAAAAGTACCTAATCAATAAATAAATTCACTAGGTTATTCATTATAAAACAAATAAATTATTCAGTCAAAATAGTATTATATGCAGAAACTCTTAGTTTATCTTTTTGTCCAGATTCTGTTTCAGGAAGTTGTGAAAATACCGTCATACTCCCATTAGCAGGTTTCCAGTTGTTATCAAAATTTTGGAAAGTATTGATTGTCCCAGCAAAAATATTGTTCATTGCTGCCAAAACAGCTAAATGATGTGAAACTACGAGGATGTTATTGTATTTTTCTGACATAAGAGAATATAATACCTGTTTGATTCTTTGGTTTACTTGAACTTGAGATTCACCACCATTTGGCGCTGTATAATAATACAATTCATCTTCTTCATCTTCAGAGATGGATCCCAAGGTATGCAATGGATTTTGTAACGCATAATATTCAGTCAGATATTGTGGAGCGACATCTTTTCCATGGTCCCTCTCTCTTATTTCATCTGATAATTTCAATATTACATCTTTACCTTGGAAACTTCATAAAAACATATCTTGTTTATTTTCTTTTGTAATTATTTTATTGATATCTAGATCTAATCACTCAATATGTTTCAAAAAATAATTAGCAGTAAGCCTAGTTCTCAAGTAAGGTGAAACAACTATCAATGACGGAAATATTTCTGGATGTTGCTTGATGAGTTTGGCATATAATTTTCATAGGATTTCACCTTGTTGTTTTCCATGTTCAGATATATTTGTCTGAGGATCTGTGCCAACATTATCTCTATAATGCTTCAGTAATTCCAAAGATAATTCATATTTTTTCTTTTGATCTGTTTCTATCATAAATTGTTTGTAAATATCTTCGTTTTTTACTACATTTTTATATTCATTGTATTTACTCTCTAAGTGTCTTATAAAAGTTATGTTTTTACAATCAGGAAACGTATCCCAAACAGTTTTTAAAGGAATCTGTTGAAATATTTCTTTATCTAAAGTATCCAATAATGCAGGATGCATAGCTCAAGGATAAAGCTTCATGTTAGGTCAATTTTCAAATCATTGTCTAGGTAACGAAGAAATAAGTTTTACCATAAAAAAAAATGGCAAATAAAACTATCTATTTTATATTTATTTTAAAATAAAAGTCAATTGTTGTTATTTCAGATCCCAATTAATCTCTTTTTCGCCTCTATTTTTAAAAATCTGATTCACTTTTGAAAAATGCTTGCATCAAAAAAATCACTTATGAACACTAAACGGCGAAGGATGCGGAGCCTCCAAGACGAAATGTCTAGTTGTGTCTACAAGTTCTTTTTTCTTTTGTGCAAAAGCTCACCATAACAAAAATATCACTCATTCTTTTCTATCGGAAATAGCCTTGATCACAGCATCAGTAAAAGTATGCCATCCTATATCTTTATGCGAATTTGGAGTATCTTTCATAACCGTCAATCCAGCATTCAATAAAAACACTCACTGTTCTGCTCGTTTCGTTAAATTTCAACTTACGGGTGGAGTGATTCCTAGATCGCTTTGTAATTCTTTGAAAATATTTTTTAATGACGGTGGTTGTCTGACTCAATCCTGTACAGAGAAACACAATCCGTGAGCTTCTCATTCTCCATGATAAGGATCCTGTCCAAGAATCACAACTTTAACCTGATCAAAAGGAGTCAGATTAAATGCATTGAAGATATCTGATCACTTAGGATAAATAGTATGTCATGCCTGTGTTTGCTGAAGAAGCGATTCTTGAATATGAGCGAAATAGGGTTTCTGAAATTCATCAGAAAGAACATCTTTTCGTGAGGAATCCATGTGTATATGGAAAAAATCTATAGCCATAGAGAGAAAAAATATCTAAAGCAAGACAATACTATATTTGCTGAAAAAAATTATTTTCTAAGCGGTGTATGAGCAGATTTATTTTTATACAAAAGGGTATATACTGTAGACAATCCAACGATAGTATAGATTAGACGTGCAAAAAATCCATATCCAAAAATCAATGCTACGACATCAAAATTAAACAATCACATCAATCCTCGATTAAGCCCTCAAACAATAAGCAAAATCCAAGCAATTTTTTTGGTGTTTGGTGAATCAATAAATTTTTTCATAAGAATATATGAAAGATATAAAATAAGATCACAACAATATAACTGATTCAAAATCAAAAAGCAAGAAATATTGAGATACAAATTAATATTGAATTTCCCTTGTAATTCAGTACAAGTTGCTGGTCCAAATAAAGTATAGCCCTCGGGAAACCTAGGGAGGAAAGTCCTGACACTACACAACAGGTAACATCTAACGGATGTTGAATACCGCAAGGGTAAATGACAGTGCCACAGAAACGAAAACTATCCAGCAGCAATGCTGGAGAAAGATGCAACGTGAAGATGACCGCTTTAGCGAGCTACTTCTACTCAGCTTCCACGATGTGGATTCGAGGGGTAAACCATACCTAGTGCAAGCTTACCTCGATTTATCGGGGAAAGTGCAATACCCTAGCTCTAGGCTAGGATAGATACATTATACTTCATGACAGAATCAGGCTTATCATTTGGACAATAACATAATAAAGGGCCGTAGCTCAGCGGTAGAGCGGAAGTCTCCAAAGCTTCGCGTCGAGGGTTCAACTCCTTCCGGTCCTGAATTTAACAAAAAAAAATTACGATTCATGTTGTAATTTTTTTTATTGAGCAAAAAATAATTTACATATGAATAAATGAAAAAATAATTTTGATCTCCAATCCATTAAAGCTGAGGACATCAGTGATTTTTCCTTATTAAACAAAGAAGGTAAGAAATTTCTCAAGATAGTATTAACGTCAGGAGAAAAGATTGAAATACAAATTGCCTACCATATACATGAATTATACAATATCTTATCATATGAACCCAAAGAAGTTAATAATGTTCTCGATGAAATTTCGCAATGGATGCGAATCAAAAAAACATATTCTAAATACAAGAGTAAGGATATTTCCAAATTAACAGAATTAGACAGCATTTTAAAGATTCTTGATGCCAAGAAAAAATGAATGATTTTGCCTATGACGAAAGTACTCTGAATACCTGCAAATGATGCAGAAGCAAGATATTGACGTAAAGATATTATCACTAAAGAATGGATCAAAAATAATTTAAAATATATAGAAAAAATTTTCACTGCTTTTCAGAACGTTGCTTTTGGGAATGATAATCCAAGACCTTTCTCACATTATTCTGATGAAGAAATACATGTATTAAAACAAAAATTAATGCATTTTGAAGAACAACAATCAATGACAGACGAAGATAAACAAAAAAGCAGAGATGAATCATTCGAGCAAAATACAATTGAAAAGACTACAAGATCTTGGCTTATTCATGGTATAAAAGAAGAAATAAACAAGGTGTTTGGAAATAGATGGCGAGAAATGAATCTCTATTGCAAAAATAATGAACCACTATCTGAAGAAACCAAAAAAATAGTAGATCTGGGAGAAAAAATCTATAAGAAATTGCAACTATTAGGATTATATTATAGAGGTAAGTTATCTATAAAGACCAAGGAATGATTAAAGCCTTTTATAGGTCAGGAGATGATTAATAAATCCGTAGATGGAATGTTGTATTACAAAGATCACCAAGAAAAATATTCAGATAAAAATGATTGGATTACATTTCGTAATGATTTGGAAAAAAATAAAGAAGAGGATGTCTATATTATGATGAGAGATCTGAAGATAAATGACTTGAGTTACGGTGCATTGGATGAAGTATTATCACTACTTGGCAAAAGCGATTTAGCTCCACAGTTATATGTAATTCTATCAAGCGGATTACTGCCAGGATTAGAGGGCAATCACTATTCAAAGGAAATTGATGAAAAATAAACAATATCCGCTCTTGCAAAATCAGGTACACTAGATATACTACCCCTACACTTTTTACACCCTACGATTCATTTTGCAAAACAAAAAATATATCATCGTCGATATCGAAACCACAGGACTTAGCAAAGAATCAAGTCGCATTACTGAAATAGCGGCAGTATCATTTGATGGTGAAAAAATTCTAGATACGTTTCAAACACTAGTGAATCCTGGGAAGCCCATCCCCGCTTTTATTACCCATTTGACAGGTATCAGCAATGAAATGGTAAAAGATGCGCCGACTATTGATAAGGCATTACCAGATTTTTTGGAATTTTTACAAGACCACATCATGGTAGCACATAATGCAACCTTCGATCATTGATTTCTCAATCACAACTGACTGCTTCATTTAGATATATCTATAGAAAACCCTATTTTATGTACAAGGAAATTAGCAAATAGACTAGTTCCTGAGCTTCCTAGCAAACGTTTGGGAATGTTATGTGAACATTTCAATATTACTAATCAAGAAGCACATAGAGCTATGGGCGATGTTATGGCTACCGTTAAAGTCTTTGAAAGATTTCTAATGCTTCTCAAAGAAAAGTGAATAGAAAATAAAGAACAGATGCTCCAATTCCAAAATTTTGCTCTCCATAAATGTCTTTAAAATAAGACGCCGAAACTTCCAAAAAAAGTTTAACGTCGTTTTTATCCAGCGTAGCTGAATAGGAATTTTTGGAATTCCTATGTGATAGAATAAAATCAGGATAATTTTTTTCATTGTACGCTTTATCATAAAAAATATATTTTTACTGATTTATTTCATAATATGTACTTATGAAACAAAAAGTAGGACTCTTTATTGGACGTTTTCAACCACTCCATTTGGGGCATATCGATGCGCTCAATCAAGCAAAACAACATTGAGTGACTGAATTTCTTATGGGTATAGGATCTGCGAACAAGGAACACACAGCTGAAAATCCATTCACTTACGAAGAAAGAAAAACAATGGTGACCAAAGTACTCAAAGCATTGCACATAAAATTTTCTATTTACGCTGTACCTGATATGGATAGCGATGAAGATCGAAAAAATTTCATTATAGAAAATCTACCAAAATTTGATATGGTCATCAGTGGAAATCCATGGACGAGTGATATTTTCAAAAAAACAAAATACAAGATTTGTATTCTTAAGATCAGAAAAGATATCAAATCAACAACCATCAGACATATGCTTCATATAGGAGACAATATAGGATTAGGACAATTTGTTCCTCACCAGATTAGCACATATTTAGAGCATATCAAAGCAAGCAAAAGATTAGCTGAATATTATACTCATGAAGGCATATGACCATCAGTAGCAGTTGACGGCATCATTTTTACAAAAGATAAGAAAATAGTGGTTATCAAAAGAAAAAATCCACCCCTTGGATACGCATTACCAGGAGGATTTGTGGACTACGGAGAAACTACAGAACAAGCGCTCATCAGAGAGATGAAAGAAGAGATTTGAGTTCAAGTAAAGATAAGAAAACTAGCAGGAGTGATGAGTGACCCCAAAAGAGATCCTCGTGCCCACATCATCTCTATCGTTTACATAGCAGATATTATCAGTGGAAAAGTAAAAGCAGGCGATGATGCTAAATCAGTGAAGATAATGAAACTTGAAGATGCAAAAAAATTAAAAATGGTCGCAAATCATGATAAATTTCTGCAAAAAGTTTCCATCCAATAAAAATAAAAAATAGGTATTTTACAAGTTCATAAGTACATTTAAAAATATTCTTTAGAAATTCAGTTTTGTTCTTTTAAAAAAAGAGTAATATTTTTGCGTTATTTAATAGTTAAAGAAAAAATAATCTTCTTTCAATATTATATATTAGTCTACATACTGATGTATAATATAGGGAGAAGGTCATATTAGCCGTAAAAAGGCAATGATTGCTTTGAAACTACACATTAGAGTATATCAGTTCATTCTGTAACACTAGTGGAAATGTTTCATTCGTGGGGAATTTTGATTTTTGCAAAATAGAGAAATTGAAATGGCAATTAGAGATAATATGGGCTTCTTTCTTTTTGTTTAAAAAAAATATTTTAAGAGACATCTTTTTTTTAACCTATTAAGATAAGATAATGGAAACATGTCCCCTTCGAGAAGCAAAAAAAGATTGAGATAAACAAGTTATCGTCTATAAAGAAAACAAAATAACAAAACCCATAGAACTGATAAAATATTGTGCAGCATCAAAATGCAAAAATTACGATATTACCGATGCTTGCGCTCAAAAATTGATTGATACCCTAAGAGGAGAAAAACAAATTATTACAAAGAAAGATACAAGCAAGATCGAAAAAAATACGACCCGATAACCTTAAGTTATCATTATAATATATTATAGCGATTAAAATAATTATTTTTAAAATAAGTCAATCATAAAAGAATAAAATAAATAAAAAATACACTGAAATTTTTGCATATTTAGGAATAGGGAGTATACTTATATCAACATAATTACTTGTCGTAAGGCTTCACTACACATCCTTGGTATAGGTAATCATGTTGGAGGTATTTCCTCCTTAAACACTATCTAGATCTTATACCCAATAAGATCAGATGGACCTAGAGAGAGCATCAGTTACCCTATAAAATCTATAATAATAGGTAGCTAGCATGCTATGTATTAATATAGGCTGTATGAAGCCTAGTCTGATGCTCTCTCGTTAAAATTTGGTACAAGTAAACTGCAAATAAAAAGAAAGAAGCACTGGTTGGTATTTCCACTAGTGTTTTTTTAATTCGAACGTCAATCCTTATATTTCAAAGGATTGGCTGAGAGAATTATATTTTCGTTTCAGAAAATGTATTTGAGACGCAATAAAAAGTCGAATACAATGTAGTTTACCAACCAGATAATTCTGAAATAAATAAGGAATTATCAAGTTGGTAACTATATAAAATTCAATCAAAAAAATAAATGTTTTTTTTGAAGGATTTTATAAGATCTTTTTATGACGTCGAAATTATCCAGCTATGCTGGATATGGATTAACATACTTGTGAAGATATGGGAAACAAAATAGATAATAGGATTTTTTTATTTGTAATTCCACTATAAAATATTACAATCACCCTACAATAACCTTCTACCTTGTTCCTTGTCCCTTGTCCCTTGCCCCTTCTACCTCCAATTGTTTCAAACCCCTCACACATATACGAATATGAATTATCACGTAATTTACGAGAATCCTAACGAAGATCTTTTGACCAGACTCTTTAAAGTAAGATGAATCGATGATAATATCGACTCTTTTTTGAATCCAAAAATCGCTGATTATCGATGAGACCCGTTTCTTCTCAATGATATGAACAAAGCTGTAGATAGGATCATACACGCAATAAAAAATAAAGAAAAAATAATGATTTTCTGAGATTACGACGTCGATGGGGTCACTTCAAGCTATATTCTCTACGAATTCATGACCCAATTCCTCAAATACAAGAATGTAAGCATCCAATATCCAGATAGAGTCAAAGAAGGATATGGAATCAAAAATATCCACATCGATGATATCAAGAAAAAATGAGTGAAATTGATTATCACAGTGGATAATGGGATCACAGCCATAGAAGAAGCAAAATACGCTAAGATACAAGAAATAGATCTTATCATCACTGATCATCACCAGAATTTGGAATTGATTCCAGAAGCATTCGCTATAGTTAATCCTCAGATTTCTCCTCAGTACGCATTCAAGGGATTAGCAGGAGTCGGTGTGGCATTCAAATTGATTTGTGCATTATTGAGCAAAGGAAAATTTGATCAAAAAGAGAAAAATCACATCTTCAATTATTTTATTCCCATAGTAGCGATTGGAACAATAGCTGATATCGTACCCTTAGTAAATGAAAATAGGGTCATCGTCAAAAAATGATTGCATGCATTAAATGAACGCAAAAATATGCCAGAATCACTCAAATGATTCCTAGAATTCCTTAATATCAAATGAACAATAGAATCCTATCATATCTGATTTATTATCTGACCAAGGATCAACGCAGGAGGAAGAATCAAATCACCATACGACAGTCTTCACGTACTCCTGTATTCATGAGCAAAACAGTTAGAATACTTAGAGAAATTGGAACTCATAAATACAGAAAGAAGAAAGATCCAAGAAACGATGTTCAAAGAAGCTGAAGCCATGTTAAGCTTGGATAAAAAAATATTAGTAGCTTTCCATGAAGAATTTCATGAAGGAATTGTTGGTATCGTCTCAGGAAGACTTACTGAAAAATATTATAAACCCTCCATGATCATGAAAATCGATCAAACAAAACAGGTAGGCGTAGCAAGCTTGAGATGACCAGCATATTTTAGCATCATTGATATGCTCAAAAGCACTGGAGATCTCCTAGAAAGATTTGGCGGACATAGATGAGCAGGCTGATTAACCGTTAAATTAGAGAATTTGAATGCATTGATAGAAAAATTCACTGAATATTGTGAAAAATCTATCACAGAAGAAAATCTCATCAAAGCAATGGATATCGATACTAAGATATATGAAAACGAACGAGATGACGATATTTTAGTTAACATAGATAAACTAGCGCCTTTTGGGGAAGGGAACAAAGAACCGATATTTCTCCTAGAAAATATACTAATCTCTAAACTAGAGAAAGTAGGAAACAAAACAAAAACACATCTCAAAATTCACGCTCAGTTTGGAAAAAAGAAAGTTACAAGCCTTTTCCGATGAAGATGAGAAGAAGTCGCTGAACTTATAGCTCGCCATGGAAAAGAACCGATATCACTTATTGGGAAAATAAAGAAAGACACCTTCAATGGCGGATTCTATCTCGAAGGAATAGAGATACAATAATCATATATTTACCGTTGAAATTAGTCAGATATATGATATATACAATCATATCAAAGATCCTCTTATGAGGATTTTATTCGTTATCATAAAAGCTATGAACCAAAATGAAATAAATCAGATTCTAAGCATCATTACAAACATCGAAGAGAAGAAAGGATATATTCCGTATTTTTCTGATTTGGAACAACATGCAGTATTCGGTCCAATATTCAAGACAGCAGAACCAAAACAAAGAGAAGAAATTCAGCAGATACTTCATGACTATATCATCGAAAAGATAGAAGGTATGAATAAGACCAAATGAGGTCAGCTTTTCAAAAGATTTTTTGAAGCATACAACGAATTATTTTGGAGATTCAGGACACTCAATGAATGAGGAGATACTAGCAAAGAATTTCAGGAAATAGGGAAACAAGTAGAACAAGAGATGTTCAAATTAGAATGAATACTTACAGAAAAAATGTTCAAACAAGAAAAATGACTCGATAAAGTCATTGATTCTTTTTATAAGATAGTATATACTTTTTTTCCTAAATACAGTTCGATAGACTAATTTTTTTGTGCTTCTTATCTGACAAAATGAAGAAAAATGCCATTATATTTTTGAACCTGAATCACTTCAATTTTTGTTCAATCATCTAATATCAGGGTTCATCTGTCTCAGATCTGACCTCAGCTTTCTGCATAGAAAGGTGTTTTATCAAAAATAAGTACTCTTTGACCTTGCACTTCAAAATCTTTGAGTAATTTGATTCCATCTTTTTCCAATACTTCATATCAAACAAATAACGTTTGCGGTATACCTTGGACATAATTTGCCCAATCTATGCCTTGTTTGAACATATCTTTTGATCATGCACGAGATCTCTGTTGTTGTGCTTCCATTTCTTGTTCAAATCATTTGATATCAAGCGTACATCATTTTTCTTCTAAAATCTCTTTGGTTAATTCCAAAGGAAAACCAAACGTATCATAGAGCTTAAATATATCTTTACCAAGGATAGTTTTTTTCTTTGCAGCATTGATGAGTTCATCAAGCAGTTTCTGTCCATGAGCGATAGTTTTTTGGAATTGATGAGCCTCTTTGAGCAATGTAGTGACAATCATTTTCGTATCAGCATGTTCTCAGAAAGTATCATCAACAATCTTTACAATGTGTCATACAAAAGTATCAAACACCTCCTCAGGTACAGATTTTAATAGCATAAAATTATAATACATCCTTCTGATTAACCTTCTCAGAACATATCCTCTCCCTTCGTTGGAAGGGATAATCCCATTATGGATCAGAAAAAACGAAGTTCTAATATGATCAGCAATAATTCTACATCTCCTTTCATTACCTTTGTATGCAATGCCAAGCGTCGTCTCAATAAGTGTAATAAGAGGGAAAAAAGCATCAGTATCAAAGACTGTTTCCTTTTGTTGTAAAACTTTTAGCATTCTTTCAAACCCCATTCACGTATCTACATTTTGATTCTTTAATTTAGTGAGTGTTCAGGTATCATCACGATAAAATTCCATAAACACATTATTCCGGATCTCTAACCAATTATCTTCATCAGATTGTGGATTAGAATCTTTGGAGGGAAATTCAGTTTTACCTACCCGATAAAATATTTCTGTATCAGGTCCACAGGGACCCACGGGACCAGGACTTCGTCGATTATTATCTGCTGGCATATAAGTGATCTTATCATCAGTCATACCTATCTCTTTTCGATATCATGCAGTTTCATTATCTCTTGGTGCAGCTTCATCACCCTCAAAGACAGTGACTGCTAATTTTTTAGGATCAAATTCAAGGACATCCACAAGAAATTCCCGACTTCGTTGTACTGCTTCCTTTTTGAAATAACTGCCAAGCGACCAGTTTCCCATCATCTCGAAAAAAGTGCAATGGCTGGCATCACCTACTTCATCGATATCAACAGTTCTGATGCATTTTTGGATATTGAAAAGCCTTTTACCAAGAGGATGTTCTTTTCATGAAAGATAAGGGATGAGTTGTTGCATCCCTGCAATAGTAAACATAGCAGTGCTTTCTTTACCGCCTATGAGCGAACTTTCTGGAAGATATATATGTTGTTTGCTAAGTCGAAATATATTCCAATACTCTCTAAGTTCTTTTGCTAGTAATTTTTTCATAATGCAGAACCTTAGTCGTAAAAGAAATTTAATTCAGTTGTTTCAATACTTTATTGTTACTGATGCTATCAATGAAATCATACAACGCAACCTTATTCACTCCTTCATTAGTCAAAATATACATATCTGGCCTATTTGCGCTCAATTCAGGGATATCAATATCTATGACCTTATTTGTAGCTCCAAGATCGAATTTAAACATAAATATATAATACAAACCATAATTGTAATTATACTGATCAGCGTTCTTTGCTGGACGAGAATCATAGATAGTGAATGTTTGGTTAGTCTTATCAAACAAGTATACGTATTTAGAACTAATAGAACTTATCACCTTCACATCATTAGAATATTGTAAGGTTTTTTTATCTCATCAAAGCAATTTGATTTCACGAACATCAAGGGTAAACGCTGTTGGAGGATTTCTTCGGAATTGATAAAGCTTACCATTATTCCAAGTCAAGAATGAACCATCAATAGCAAAACTAGAAGCTCCAGAATCAACTACAAATCATGACATATTAGGTGCTAAAGAATATTTTTGTCCTCCTTGATAGATAGTCTGTGATCATAACGTATTGCGGTACCTGGTAACCAATGGACCACCAGCACCGATAGTATTTTCAAAGATATAGAGATTAGCTTTTCAATACGTTACAATTCAAGCTATATTTTTTGAAAACGGTTCAGTATCTGTTGTAGTAAGCGGTTGTGTTCATTCCTTACCGATAGAATAGATATTGGAATTATTCGTAAAACAATAAAGTCCATCCTTAAGAAGATTTAAACCACATCCTTTAAATATATCATTGGATGTAAAATTATAATCAATAAATGATCCTCTCATATTATCATCAAGTGCACCGACCAAAGCCGCTTTATTACCTGCTACAATCATATTTCTATTAACATACAACCCTTGAATATCACCAAGTTTAGCTGTTTCTGAAGTATTGAAGGTAAGGATTTTAGTTTTTTTACCAAGCGTAGCGTCATCAAATTTTGTAAGACTACTTACATACACGATATTAAATCCTTTATAATATTCTGATTGCAATAATTTTCTGAATTGAACGACATCTTCCAGCCATCTTCCCTTGCTTTGAAGTGCGTCAAGTTTACTGAGTATTTCGTTATATTTGATAGATTTCTCTTCAGAAGTAGGATCCATGCTTTGGAACGTAAAGAGATCTTTTTTGATATCTTCTATTGTAAGATCGACAGTTACACCATCTGAAGTCACAAAGGTATCAGTATTAGATTTTAACACTTGAGAAAGGAGGTTGATAAGCATAAACAATATGAATACACTGAGGATAGCAACAGTCGCTTGATATTTGTTTTTGAAGAGACTGTTTTTGATTTTATTTAAAAGCGAATTTTCATTGATTCTTTTTGGCATATCATCATGCGTTTTAGGTGCAGCTCATGTGATGAAATAATGGAAGATGAATCCATATGCTTTCTTATCTAATCTGGCATGCAGCAATTCTTGGAAAAAATTAATCAAATGTGTATCTTCTGATCTTAGGACCCCTTCCATCTCTTTAAAATCGCTCGTATCAAATACATCAGATATCTTAGTTCCCACATAAATAATCTGATCCTGGTTTTCTATATCTCCTTCGACGAAATCAGAGAATAAATCGATTTTCCCTTTATCATTGAGTGAATTACTGAGTGAATAATATAACCTTTCATCTCTGAATATCATCACGCTCACATCACCGATCATTGAAAGCATCAAAACATTATCTATCACGAGTTGGATATATCCTTTGATACCGAAATATTCGACATCGCGGACCTTGTCAGCAAATGCCTTGAGTTTTACATTCAAGTTCTGGAGTGCTATTTCAAAATTATTTTTTACATCATCGATATCATAGTTTTCATTATTGACCTTGTCTTTGAACTCAGCGACAAAATCTTGAAGCAAGTCCTTTTGGAAATCCACAAATTTATGGGATTGGAATCCGACAAACATTTTTATCTTGATTCCGTTCTGTAATTCCTCTGAAAAATTAAATGATTGTTCATCTGCTATGTAGAGAAATTTTTTTTCTTTTAAATGCATCCACCAAACCTTAAAACGATAAAAAAATCAAAAAAATTACAAAGTCTCATACTATGTATACATATTTACTTGTTTTTCAATAGCAAGTAATCGAAAATATACCTGAATAACGCCAAACTATTCCAAACTTTTTTCATATTTCTTTTGGGATCAGAAACAAGTCTTCGCAGCCATTCCAATCTAAGTTTTCTAATGATTTTGGATGGTCTTTTTTGCTCCCCTACTCGAAAATCAAAAGTCCCTCATTGATTCAAGACAATCAAACCCTGCTCACGTATTTTTTCTTTGTTAGCTAAGGTCCAGATTTCCTGAATAGGATACTCAGGGGTCGTCCTTGCAACCAGCAAGACATTGATATCATTCGTTTTTCATATTAAGGCAAGTTCCAATCTTGATCGATGGATATTCGTATATCCGTCTTGTGCATAGATAACATGATATCATTGTTTTATAAGAAATGTTGTAGTCTTTTCTAACAAATGGGGATGTGTTCCATACAAGATAATATTTAGCTTTTTTGATGGGTAATACTGTTTGATATGCGAGAGAAAATAGGGACAAAAATCAGTTCCATTAAGATTATGCAACCCGTGTTTCTTTGCGCAGAAATTAAAAATTTGCAAAGCAATGCCATCAGGAAGGACGACATCAGCATCAAGGATAGCGTCTTGATAAGCTTTATATACAGAGTCAGGATTCATAGCTTTATAAGCGGGAAGCAACGCTTCTTGAAATACAGAAATATCGTAGCTAGTACGATGTATATCAAAGAGCTGTTTGCCAGAGATATTAGCAAAATACAGATAATCAACAATACAAAAACCCTTCCTGCTATATATCTCAAGAATATGCTTACAAGCCTGATCAGAGTTACTATTAAATAATCTATTGAGGATAGAGGTATACACCAGCAAACAATAAAGATAAAAGACATACCTTCATATATCCTACGCGAAATCGAAGGACTATTAATTATTAATTACTACTGACAACAGTCACTCCTGGATAATAATATTGCAAGATTTGTTGATAATCCCGTCATTTTTGTGCAAGATATTGAGCTCATTTTCAGCTTAATCCGACTCCATGTCCATTGAAGTCAAAACACGAAGCGAAATCCAATTTGGATTGGAGATACGGCGTATCGTTCCATCACCATTTTTCTTTCGCTGACCACGTAAATCCAGCAGAACAGCTGAAATAAGGCAAAATAGGGACATAATTATCATATAGGACTACAGTATTTTTGATTTCATTGAGCAATGATGCAGACATCGTAGATGTTTTTTCTCGCCCTGCTCCTACGTATTTCTGGAACATATCAGGATTATCTATAGCTTGATAGCTCGCACCTGCAGGGATGGAAGGATGATTATTTTTTCCATTGATGTAGAACAAGGTATACATCTTAGCAAGTAAGAGGACAAGTTTTTGTTTCTCTCTATTGTCTGCATCACTGGTTTCAGCGATCCCCTTCATATAATCATCAAAACTCAATCTATTCATAACTATAGCTTGATCAGAATATATTCATGAAGTAAGATTCTTTATGCTATCTTTTTTCCAGATCAACGATCCCCTAAAACTATTCCAAGCTACTCCGCCATATGATTTTCTTGTATAATTATTTACATGAACAAGTCCTCAGCTCAAAGCAGAAATCTCAAGAGTCGTTACAGGTAACGGATTTTCTAGACTAGGAATCGAAAGATATACAAATCCATTGGAAGTTTCAACGATAGGTTGAGTTTCAATAGAAATCTTATCATCTGTTTTTACACGGCATCATCCATCACAAGAAATTTCAAATCTTGGAGAGGTAGTGCTCAGTTCATAAAGCAAAACATTGAGAGGAGATTGAATCAATGTCGTTACTTCAGATAAAGGTATTTTGTAAGAGATTTTATTGATGCTTTGGGTTGATGAAGAAAGTCATCTACCATTGATATAGTCTTGTTTAAGCTGATTTCCTATGTTTTGAAAATCATCTTGCCAGATCAGGTTGAACGAAAACATTTTAGTGCCTGAAGCAGTCACTGCAGATACCGTTTTGAGTCAGCTGATTCATTTTTTAGTTACAGAAATCGATAATTGATCGTTGGATGAATTGCAAGAAGTGATAGCAAAAGTGGTATCTGTAGTTGTACAAGATTTTACGCCTTTCCATCTGATAGGAAGCAAGAAAGTATCGGACGTCTTATCAGAATAATATCGGCCATCAACGATAGTTCATGCATTTACAGGAGGCTTTACAACTCCTCTATTAGAACTTACCAAAGAATAAGTAGTAAGTTTTTGACTCACCTGATCCCTGATTTCTGGTAAGAGAGTATAGAGATTGGTTCCAGGACAAGAAGTAACTCCTGCATCCTCATGTCCAGCTATAGTATAATTCTGATATGCTTTCAAATAAGGAGTTTGATCTGATTTTTTGAAATATGTCGTAGTCGCTTTAGGATCAATCTTATATTTTTTTGCTAACGCGGTAGCAAGCTTGACAAGTGCTTGCAAAGAAGCATCAGTAGGAACTTCTTCATTAAAATTTCCCATCAATGAGATACCCACGCTCGGGGTATTGTTCCAAGCAGTATGTGCACCCACAGTACCCGCACCCCCTGCTCTTCCTTCATACACATTTCACAGGGGATCAATAACGAAATTATATCCGATATCTCACCATCATCTGGAAAGCGCATGATATTTGTAGATATTTTGTATTTCTTGCATCATAGCTCCCGTACCTCACGTAAGCAACGGAGTATAGTCATCAGCAGTATGATGGATGATTATTTTAGATTTACCTTTATGGATGCTTTCAGGCCACTTGAGATAATTACCGCTATACAACTTATGATATTCCTCTACGGTCTGTTCATTGGGCGTAGTAGCAAGCAAAAAATCAGTAGCTATCTGTCCTTGGGTAGGAGTTTCTACAGACTGGGGAGCATCAGCTTCATTTTCCTGCTGAATGGCAGCAGTTCTTTCAGCTTCAGTGATTTTAGAATATCTTCGAGTTTCATCAGCTCACCATTGAGCACGAGTGATAATCTTGACTCCAGGCAAACTCCATGATCCAGCAAAAACAAATGAGCAAGTACTCATCACCAACACTAATATCCCACCTATTTTTTTATACATTTTTACATCCCTATCTGATAAAGTAATTTCATTGGACCTGAATATAGAAAAAAGCCTCGTTTTTTCAATCTTAAAATAGGAATATATTGATTTATAGTTGAAACCAACACTTAAAAATATACATATCTGAAAGCATCCGACATTTATCTTCTACTATATATATGTTTACTCATCTTCACGGTCATAGTACCTTTTCTTTCCTGGAAGCGATAGGCAAACCAGGAGATATCGTCAAAAAAGCAAAAGAATTAGGGATGAACGCTATAGCTATTACAGATTATAATGGTATGTTCGGTATCATTAAGTTTTATCAATGAGCAAAAGACGCAGGGATCAAACCTATCGTAGGAGTGGAACTTGGATTTGTCATGGACATCAATTCTCAGATAGCAGTAAATCAGATAGGGAATATCGTCATTCTTGCAAAAAATAAGGAAGGATACCAAAGTCTTATGAAATTAACATCATTCGCAAACAAAGAAGGAATGAAAGGGAAACCAAAGATAGATCTCCAGACATTAAAATCATTGTGAAGCGACATCATTTGTATTTTTGGATGAACAAATTCACGGATAGGCAAAATGATCGCTCTTGACGAGAAAGAATCTAAGATGCTAGAAATTATTCATCTCATACAAGGGACAATCGGAGGAGAAAATGTCTATCTAGAGATAATAGCACAAGATTATAATGAAAATATAGAATCCAAAAAAGTGAATGATATGCTATTAGATTTAAGCAAAAGAGAACACATCCCTTGTATAGTGAGCAATAATTATTTTTATCCTGCAAAAGATGACAAAAAAGCTCGAGAAGTAGCGCTTGCTATCAAAGACGGACTCAAGATTTTTGATGAAAGCAGGAGAAAACCCAAAGGTCAATTTCATATCATGACAGAAGAAGAGATCAGAACGATACTAGAAAATAACGGATTAGAGAAATGAACAATCGATACGCTGATAGATACCAACAATCGTATCGCCGACGAAATAAATGTTTCCATCGATCTCAATCAGACACTTTTTCCAAATTACGAAACTCCTGACGACGTCAAAGAATTATATGAACAGAACAAAGATCAGTTAGTAGTCAAAAAATAAAAATTAGAAAAAAGGAGCTCGAAAACGAGCTCCCGGTTAACACATCAAACAATTATACTAATAATTCTATAATAGAATTAGGAGGAAACTATTACAGTAAGAGCTATTGTAATATTTTTTGTATAAAAATCAACAGATAAATATTTTCCAAGAAGCAATACCATATAACAAATAAAATAAGACGCCGAAACTTCTTTCTCGACCACCCCGACTTCTCGGGGATGTGAGAGTTATACTGAGAATCAGTACACAAGAAGTTTATCCTTAGACTACGCTAAGGACCCTGACGTCGTTTTTATCCAGCGTAGCTGAATAGGAATTTTAGAAATTCCTATGTGAAAATAATAATCAAATTGAAACACATTTTTTTTTTCACTACACTCCCAACAACAAAACAGGAAAAATAGGGACAAGGGACAAGGAGCAAGGATATAAAAAAAATTACCTTTCACCTTCTATCCCGCCTTGCGGGACTCCGCTCTGCTCCGCCTTTCCCCTTCCACCTTTCACCTTTCACCTTGTACCTTTTACCTTCTACCTTCCACTTAAATAATGGACATCAAAGCATATATAGGAAATCAGCTCAATGAAGAGCAAACAAAAGCATGTCTGCATATCGACACTTCAAGTCTGATCATCGCTGGAGCTGGGAGTTGAAAGACAAGAGTTCTCACCTACAAGATAGCATACCTCGTACGAGGGAAGCATATTCCTATCAACAGAATTTTAGCAGTGACGTTTACCAACAAAGCTGCTCATGAGATGAAAGAAAGGCTTATCAAAATCGCTGACGATATCTTAAGTCAAAAGTCTGAAAATCAAAAGTCTATAGAATCAGACCTTAATACTTTAAAGACTTGATGACCTTCGACTAAGGAAAGCATAGACGATTTTTTACAAAGCATCGAACAAGAAACCCCTGCTACCTTAAACCTTTTACCTTCTACCTCACTTAAGTGGATCGGAACGTTTCATAGCATTTTTCTAAAAATATTAAAAGAAGATATCGAGAAGCTGGATAGAAAATACAATAAGAATTTCGGAATCTTCGATACCAACGAAACCCAATCAGTCATAAAAGATGTTTTAAAAAGGATGAATCTCCAAGAGACATACAAAGTAGCTGAAGTAAAGAACTTCATCTCTACCCAAAAGAATACCGGCATCGAACCAAAAATGTACCTGAGCATGAGTAAATCAGACTATGATCAGCATATGGGACAAGTATACGAAGAATACCAGAAAGCGATGGAAAAAGCGAATTCATTGGACTTCGATGATCTGTTATTGCTCCCCTATTTGTTATTCAAAAAAGATAAAGAGATATTAGCAAAACGACAGAATAAATTTGATTACATCATGGTCGATGAAGCTCAAGATACCAACCGGATACAATTCGAACTTATGAGGATGTTTACAGGAAGCGGAGCAAATATAACTATGATCGGCGACGATTTTCAAAGCATCTATGGACGAAGATGAGCGCTCATGGAAAATTTCCTGAATCTGAAAAAATATCGGCCAGATATCGAGATGTTCAAACTTCAGACTAATTACCGTTCTAGACCGCATATCGTAGCAGCAAGCAATCATATTATCAAAAACAACGTCAACCAATACAAAAAAGAGATAATCGCACACAGAAAAGGTGATGATAAGATTACCGTTTTTTCTCATGGCAACGAAATGGACGAAGCAGCGAATATCGTAGAGATGATCAAAAAATTCAAGGAAAACGACAAGATAAAAACTCGATGATCTGTAGCTATATTATATAGGACAAATGCTCAATCCTCCCCTTTTGAACAATTATTTCTCCAAGAAGGAATCCCGTATAAAGTATATGGAGCCTTCAAATTTTTTGAGAGGAAAGAGATCAAAGATATTATCGGATATATAAAATATATTCTCAATCCTGCTGACAACGTTTCACTCAAAAGAGTTCTCAATATCCCAAACAGGAAAATCTGAAAGACTACATTAGATGGACTCGAAGAACACGCTATCATCAAAAATATCGCATTAACAGATGTTTTACGCATGACACAAAACGAGAATAGTGAAATAAAAGTCACTCCTCAAGCAAAAGCAGGTATCAGAGATTTCTTGGATGTGATTACAACAATACATTCTGTGTTAGCAGCAAACACGCCAAGCCTCGTTATAGAACAGTTGATCAAAAAAATCAAATACAGGGATTTTCTCATCAAAGAAGAATGAAGCGAAACTGCGGGAGACGAAAAATACGAAAATGTCGGACAACTGATCAATATGGCAGGAAAATATATCGAAACAGGTGATCCAGCGCTCAGACAATTCATGGAAGAAGTAGCATTGCTTTCAGATATTTCAGAAAACGAAAAATGAGAAATCGATGCAGTAAAATTGATGACGGTGCATTCAAGCAAAGGATTGGAATTTCCGATCGTATTCGTTGCAGGATTGGAAGACAATATTTTTCCGCTCTCTAATGCGATGATGGAACCTAAATTATTAGAAGAAGAACGCAGATTGATGTACGTAGCCATTACAAGAGCTAAAGACGTATTGTTCTTATCACACGCACATAGCAGAATGACTTGGTGACAGACAAAAAACAATCCATCAAGCAGATTCTTGGACGAGATACCGACAGATCTTTTGAAAAAATTCGATCTAGGGAGTGAAGGAAATACCAGTCAATGACCGACAGTAAGCGAAGGAGATACTGTGAAACATAAATTATTTGGGACAGGATACGTATTGGAGATATGGAATAATCTTGCTATCGTAAAATTTCACAATCCGAAGTTCGGTGTCAGAAAAATAGAATCCAGATTTTTACAAGTGATCTAAACACCTTTAAAAATATCCAACAATTCTGATAAACTTGATATTTGAATATATTCAACAGGTTTTTTTGCTGAAGTTAGATTTCTTTGGATATGGATAGGAGTGATGCCTGCATTTTTTGCTCATTGAACATCAGAGAATATACTATCGCCCACCATAACGATTCCATCTGACCCATATCACGAGATATTTTTGAGACAATCGAATATCCTTGGATCAGGTTTAGTGATTCCCACATCACACGACAACACTTCATAATCAAAAATATGAGGCAAAAGAACGCGTAAAGGTTCGATATATGATTGAGAAAGATTGGATACAGCAGCTATTTTATATCATCTCTGATGTAATGCCATCAAAGTAGATTCAGTTTCTGGAAAAAGTTGTACAGAAGAAATTTTCTTAGATACATCACGATAATATTGTTCGAGTTGAACATGCATATCATATTTAGGAAGAAGATTCGATAAAACATCTTCTATGCTCCTATGAGAGGTCATTAAAATTTTTCTCAATTCATGCTGTATATGAGAGATGCCAAGTCCAGAAAAAAATTCTGCATCAGAAGTAGATTCTTTTGATGTATCAAAAGAAAAACAGGTATCATAAAGATCAAAAGCTATAAGTTTTTTGTCTTTCATAAAAGAACATATAAATAAACACTAGTATTATATATATCTAGAGCTAACTTTCCACAAAAGAAAAAAATTGCTTTATAGAGAAAAATGGATACTATATAAAATAAGACGCCGAAACTTCTTTCTGGACCACCCCGACTTCTCGGGGATGTGAGAGTTATACTGAAAATCACATCTTCTTTTTAGAAGAATTCTACCTTTCACCTTTCACCTTTTACCTTCTACCTCACAAAATGATCAACAAAAATTTTCTCTATGCCGTCATCGGAGCATCCAACAATCCAGAAAAGTACGGATACAAAGTTTTCAAAGATTTATTAGATGGAGGATATAAGGTACTACCTATAAATCCGACAGAGAAAGAAATTTTATGAGAAAAAGTATATCCTACTCTTGCTGCAAGCAACAAAAAAATTGACGTAGCTATTTTTGTCACTCAGCCAACAGTGACAGAAAAAGTTTTAGAAGAAGTAAAAAAGATATGAATAAAGAATATATGGTTACAACCTGGAGCTGAAAGTGATGCTGCGATTGCATTCTGCAAAAAAAATAATATTGAATGTACCCATGATGCATGCATCATGATCCAAAGAAAAATATAAAGAAATATAAATAATATAAAATAAATAACGCAAAAAATATTTTTATAGAAGCGTTCAGTCTCTCATAGATCGAATAATAGCATTTTTTTATAGGTATAAACTGGTGTTTATTAAAAATAAATAAAAAGTTATCTACATCATATTTTTTAAGAGAAAGATAGGGTACTTACCTAGAAAAAATTAAAAAATATAGCATAGCCTATACACTTAATTGAATATGTAAACTGAATTTTTAGAAATATATTAATTAGCAAGGTGAGAACTAGGAACATTCACATACTATTTTTTTTAAAAAAATAGTATTATGTTTGCTTTTTTTGTTTCCTTACATATAAAAATTGTAGCAAGGAAAATTTAACTGCAAAGTTGAATTTCTACCTAGCATTTTATTTCTTATTATATACCCCAAATGGTAGTAAAGAAAAAAGTTGCTAAAAAAGCACCAGCTAAAAAAGTTGTTAAAAAAGCTGTAAAGAAAGTTGCTAAAAAAGCACCAGCTAAAAAAGCTGTTAAGAAGGCTGTAAAAAAGGTTGCTAAAAAAAAGTAATCTTTGAAAAAACGCCAAACCAAAACAAAAAAAACAAATACTCTGTCCACGGGCAGGGTATTTTAAAATAATAAAAAAATATTTGAATTGAAAAAATATTCACAATAACTACCATCATCCTAAATATTTAGATTTTAATTTCTAACTTTGGTCAAAGTTTTAGTCTGATTATCATGAGGAGTAGATTCAGCAGTTGCTGCATATCTTTTGCAGCAGCAAGGATATGAAGTAGTAGCCGGATTTATGAAAAACTATGTCTCTGATAGCGGGAATTGCACAACATATTCAGATGCAGAAGAAGCAATCAAGGTTGCTAAATTTTTGTGAATAGAGATTGTTTCATTCGATCTTCAAAAAGAATATAACGAAAAAATAATTGAATATATCTACAATGGATACCAACAATGAATAACGCCAAATCCTGATGTACTCTGTAATAGTCTCATCAAATTTGATGTATTCCTGAATAAAGCATTAGAGTTAGGATTCGATTATATCGCCACAGGACATTACGCAAGAATAGAAGAAGTCATAAAGTCGAAAGTCAAAAATCAAAAGTCAAAAAAAGAATGACTTGATGGACCTGATGGACTTTACAGACTATTAAGATGAACAGATTACAACAAAGATCAATCATATTTCCTAGCGGGGCTCAATCAATTTCAGCTTTCCAAAGCGCTCTTTCCTATCTGAGAATATACAAAACCAGAAATCAGGATATTAGCAAAAAAAATATGACTTCCCAATGCCGCACGCAAAGATAGTCAGTGATTATGTTTCATTGGGAATATACCTATCAAAGAATTCCTACTCAAAAAATTACCCAAAAAAGAAGGAAATATTGTGGATACTACAGGCAAAGTTGTAGGTAAGCATGAGGGAGCATATTTTTTCACAATAGGGCAAAGACAAGGACTTAAACTCCCCTTCAAAGCCTACGTCATCACAACAGATGTAAAAAAAAATATCGTAGTTATTGGAGATAAAGAAGATAAACAATTATCAAACACCACCATCACGACTACCTGACGACATTGGATAAGGAAAAAATACACCCTGCCGACAAAAATACTTGCAAAAATAAGATACAGACAAGAACCGCAAGAAGCTATACTCAAATTGATTAAAAGTCCAAAAGTCAAAAGTCAAAAGTCAAAGAAAGAATGACTTTCTAAACCTTATAGACCTGAAGACCTTATGACTATTATTTTCAAAGAGAAACAACGGGCTATTGCACCAGGTCAGACCATAGTAGCCTACAAAGGAGACGAATGCATCGGTTCTGGGATCATAAATAGCTAAAATACGCCAAAAAATCTTGTTGATAAATTTGACAGGATTTTTTTTTTAAGTATAATTGAAACGAGGTAGTTTTAAAAATAGGGAAAACAACATCATGAAGCATCTCAAAACAATCAAAAAAGAAACATTCAAAAAAGGACTCACAACATTGATTCTGCTCTTTTTTGCGATAGTGATATTTTCACAGAAAGATGCGCCGAGCTCAGGCATGAATTTCGTACGAAATGATGATGAAGTATTCGTACATAACGCACCAAATCAACAATGGGATTACCTTTTCCAAGATACCTCAGGACAACAGGTGATTTCAGGAATATTTCAAACACAAACAGAAGAGATATATAGCTGAATCATATCCACAGGAATACAAACAATAGCAACACCTACAACAGGATTATTAGATTGCATCACTCCACGAGGAGAAACTGTCAAAAACAATGATTTTGTGCTAGGATATGAAGAAAGATCAGATGTAAACACTATCTGTAATATACAAAAAAGAATATGCAGCAATGGCGTACTTTGAGGAACATTTTCACAACAATCATGCCAAGAAAATGCAATATACGATTATACCAAAGCTCCCGTGATATCCTACAATCAAAAAATACTTAATGATTACATCCAACCCACAACGCCGATAAATGTATGAGCAGCATTCAATAACGAAGGAAAAATAAACAGCCAAGAACAACCAACCGATGTTCAAGGGACTTCAAATTGATCTGTAACTACTACACCACAAGTAGCCCAAAGTCCATGACCGACACAAGTAAATTGTACAACCCCTCGAGGTCAGAAAATAAAAAATGGACAATTCGTCAAAGCATACAAAGCACCACGTGGATTTATAGATCTTCCTTGTAACGTTGAGATAAGAGCATGTGTAAATGGTAAGATGAAAGGATCATACACAAACGCTGGATGTAAATATAACAATACGACATATACTGATTATCTGAAAGCAGGTTCACCATCATCAAATACATGATTTTTGTTTTTTCAACGAATCAAATCAGCACTTAAACGATAAAATTAATTAACAAAAAACATATCTAAATATTCAGCTCTAATACTATAGGACAATGATCAGATCACTGTACAGCAGTTTCATGAATGATTTTTTTGATATAAGGGACGACATCGTTGGATACCCAGAAATAATCCAATCTCCATCATACGTTCCTAGCCCTAGAACCCGCTCGATGACTCCACCACGTATAATGATCTTTTGTGTCAGGATAAAAATATCTGAATACATCAACATAATTATTTCATGCCAACTTATCTAATTCCGCTCTTTCAATAGGAAGAAATCAAATAGCATTAGCATTTTCTTTTGGTCTCGCAATATCTATCTCTTTATGGCAGATATTGAAATCACCGCAGGTGATGATCTTCTCCCCATTAGTTTTAAGTTTGTTGATATAATGGATGAAATGTTCATAGAATTTCAATTTATAGCTGAGCATTTCAGTTCCATCAGCCCTTTCTCACCCATTAGGAAAATAGATATTCAATAAAGTGAAATCCTGAAACTTCGTCTCGACTACCCTCCCTTCTTCGTGGAAATGTTCCAAGGATTCAAATTTCGATGTTCATGAAATCAGTTTTAATTTTTTTTTATAGAATGTAGCGACACCAGAATATCCTGGTTTCTTTCATGCATGTCGGATTCGATCATAGTCAGCCATATGATAACGGAATTCTGGAGGAAGCTGAGTTTCAAATGATTTCACTTCTTGCAGACAGATGATATCTGGATTCTCTTTTTTGACCCAATCATAAAATCACTTACCGATGATTGCACGGATTCCATTTACATTTCGTGAAGCGATTTTCATAGATCGAGAGATGAAAGATAAAATTATATGTCAGAGTTTTGATACATCTTTTTATAGAAAAAATACTTAACGATTTCAACCAATATAAGATAGATAATTACCAAACCTGTGATAGTAAAGTATGCATATACAGGCATAAAAGCGAATCAGAATACTGAGGCGATAAATGGCAAAGTAAATACAAATCAGACTAAGATCATACCAAATGTAGTGACAACAAGTCGTTTGCTTGGATGTGATTTAAAGAAAGGTATCATTTTTGTCCTGATGACATACACCACTAATATCTGTGTCGCTAATGATTCTATGAACCATCAGGTCTGAAACATAGCGTCTTTGAAGTGAAAAATAGCATACAAGAAATAGAAGGTAAGAAAATCGAATAGAGAACTAATAGGACCAAACGCTAGCATAAAATTCCTGATAAATTTGATATTCCGATGCTTAGGTTTTCTGATATATTCTTCATCTACATTATCAGTAGGAAGCGAAGTCTGAGAAAGATCATAGAGGAAATTATTAAGCAGGATCTGACTCGGTAGCATAGGGAAAAAAGGCAAAAACATAACCGCTCCTATCATACTAAACATATTCCCAAAGTTCGAACTCAATCCCATCATCATGTATTTCATAGTGTTCCCAAAAACCTTTCTTCCCTCGATGACTCAGTCCAAAAGTTCTTTAAGTCCCTTTTTAAGTAAGATGATATCAGCAGACTCTTTAGCGACATCCACAGCATTGCTTACCGAGATACCGACATCAGCGCTCTTGAGTGAAGGTGCATCATTGATACCATCTCAAAGATATCCGACAACAAATCATTTTTTCCTCAATACAGAGATGATTCTATTTTTTTGGATAGGAGAGAGTCTCGCAAAGATATTAGTCTCTATGACTTTAAGGACAAGTTCATCATCTTCCAAAACATTCAAATCCATATATTCTCATGACATGATACCCTTGATAGGGATTCATAATTCTTCACATATCTTCTGTGTGACCAAGGGACTATCTCAGGTCAATATTTTGATATCTATACCATATTGCTGCATAAGTATTAATGCCTGTTTGGCACTCTGTTTAGGAGGATCATAGAAGGCAAGCATACCTACCAAGATCATATCTTTTTCTTCTCATCTCATATCCTTGATGATTCTTCCATCCAAATCTTTGGTAGCTATTGCGAGAACTCTAAATCATTGACTGCTCAGATCATCATATACCGATGTAACTTTCACTAAAAATTCATGATCAACTTTTTTAGTTTCAGCTCATAGCATGTAGGAAGTGCAGATTTTGAACATCTCTTCAGGAGCTCATTTACTCACCATTTGTTTGTCACCGCCATGATCTTGATAGATAATAGAAGATCTTTTACGGAAAAAATCATAAGGCAGTTCATCAAGTTTTTTGATGCCAGTGATAGATATATGCTGATAAGAAAGGATAGCATCATCCAATACGCTCCTGATTCCCGTTTCAAAATATCAATTAATATATCAGAACCTCAAAACGTCTGTATTTATATTTCAAAAGACATCGATGTATTTTACGAGTGTAATCCTATCTTCCGTCAAAGTACCCGTCTTATCTGTACAGAGAATATCCATACTTCAAAAATCAGGGATAGAATTCAATCTTTTGACTATAGCTCATTTGGCAGCCATTTTTGTAGATCACTTGGCCATATTGATGCTCATGATCACCGGCAAAAGCTCAGGAGTGATTCCTACTGCAACGGCTAATGAAAAGATAATAGACTGTAAGATATCTTTATGATTGATAGCATTGAT
>JAHFJL010000008.1 GCA_023245855.1 bacterium | reverse complement strand
AAATTAGGTGAATGGAAACTCGCTACAAAATAATATTATTTCAGAAAATCTTCAGCTTTTGGATAGATAGGAATATTAAATTTTTTTCACATGTCTTTTGTTGGATTATTTTCTCAAAAGACTGCTAAGGGCTTGATTTTTATCGGCTTGTAGCTTATTACTTCATTATATCACATCAGCCAGGTATTAGTATCCATAAGCGGTTTGTATCACTTATAGGTTCTAAATTCATTGATTCGGTTGAAAATGTTTTTTTTGACGTTTTCAATATTGCTTGTTCAATACATAAGATAAAAAAATCTGCCGATCATTTCATTATACGTAGCATTTTCAAATCGTTCTCGTCAGGGTATCATATGTTTCTGATATAAATGTTGTGTGTTTTTTGCAATCTCTTCAAAAGAGTTTCCCAAAAAAGTTTTATTTTTGGAAAGTACGATAAGATCAAAAGGGAAGTATTCCAATTTTTCAGCATCCTCTAATTCGAAAATCAATCCTTGTTTTTTATAGGTGTTGGTATAGAGATTATCAAGATAGCTAAATGATAATCTTTTTGGTAATCAGAAACTCTGTATATTCGGGTGTATAGTCAAAGTCTTATAGATGTTATCTATGGTTTGCGATATGATAAGATTTCAATCTTTTTGTCCATGCAATCCTGAAAAATGTTCAGGAAAACTTTTTGTATAGAACGTCATGATGAATAAATGATAATATAATAGGAGTAGATATAATTATATATACAAATTATTTTTTTGCAAATTTGTCGGGATATACTATCTCTGTTCTCATATTTGAAAATTTTTATCCGAAAAATAAGGGAGGATTTGTAATCCTCCCTTACAAATAAGCAAAAAACAATTTATTTTTCCTCTTTCTTGTAGTCATTCTGCTCTCTATCTCTATTTTTTTGCATCATCAGATCAAAGCATTCATTTAACGAGATATTATATTTATTTGCCAGACAGATGAGCGCGAAAAGCTCATCACCGATTTCAGTCTTCAATGCTTTCAAATGTTCTTCAGTCGGAGCAGTCTTATAGTTTATCAATGCTTCTTCTATTTCACTTCTTTCCTCGTTCATTTTCTTAAATATTTTTTCATCCGGAAAATATCAATCAGGATGTCTATGTACTCGTTCATCTACTTGTTTCTGTGCTCAATTGAATGCAAGTGTCATGATGTGAATTTTATAAAATAAAATTTATTCCAGTTCATTTTCGCGTATTGTGCTTTCGGAATAGTCATGAGGTGACTCAATTTTTTGTCCCACACTTGAATATCGTGTCCTCCATGCTCATTGCCCATTATTTATTTTTAGTCTGATCCATCTCTCTTGAGGGATCGATCATCTTGTATAGAGAAAAGTATTGATGCGTTGTTTTTCTCCTATGGTGAGCGTTTGTATTTTGTCCAAGTAGAGGCAAAGATATTTTTCTCATTCATTTTTCATGAGCTTACCAAGACCGTTGAAGGTGATATCACTTTCCCTGTTGAGAATATTTTTGGTATATTTTTCATCATCATTTGCATCCAATAATTGTCTGAGATTTTGTGAATATTGCTGCAATAGTGTTTCGAGCACAGGTGCATCGTTTTTGATATATTCGTTCCGGTCCGCTCTGCTTTTTGTAGCTACGCTATGATCTCAAATGACGTTCCCCACAATATTCGCTTTATTATCCGCTGGTGATTGCTTGATATATTCTTTGAAAATAAACAACATGATATCATCATCTCATCTCTTGCTGCAATCGATATAGAGGCTTGGAATTTTTTTCTCTAAAGTCTCTACAAGTTGCTGCGTATGACGTATTAACATGGTTTTGGATACCATATCTTCAAGTGTATTGAGATTGTCAGGATGCCATTCCTTTCTTTGTGGCAAGCCACCGTTTGTACGAAGATATTCATATCCTGGGCTTATCATGCTGCACTGCGGTTCATTGAGTATGAGATTTACATAGAAACTATTTTTTGCCATTAAAGTACAGACTTAAAAATAAAAAATTATTTTAGATTATGTTTTTGTTTGATTTGTACAAATCTATTTTTCCCAAAACAATCTGGTAATAATTCTACAGAGAATTTAGTAAAAGACTGTTTACAAAGATCAAAAAGTAGAGAGATATTTTTGGATCATCATTCGAAAATGATTCATTTTATTTTATGTAAAAATTTGCTTTGTGATAATCAATTGATATATGTTCTATAAATATCCAATCCATCATTTCATCATCCTAATAGTGCTTGAATCGGTTCGTTTTTTACTCGGTCAGGATATTTGTTGTAATCTTCTTCTGTCCCATAAGGTAAGTTTGCAGTGATGATTATTTTTTCATCAGGAAAAATATTTCTGTCGATGAGATCTTGTTCTATGTGTTCCCAAGTAGATGCTCCTCATGGATAATGTTTGAGTTCTTTTCAATCAAAAGCAAGGGTGTGTTTTGTATCATATCCTAAGGCTTTATCTATATTCTTGTTTTTATCTTGTTGTATAATAAACAAAGGGATAGCTCCTGTTCATGTACCTATGTCTACAAGAATAGTATGATTTTGTAAAATATTAACAACATGTTCTGCTATGGAAAGTGTTTTAAGTCTAGGTAAAAGCTGTCATTTTGTTTGTATATCATAATCTCATATGTGCATCATACCTGTAGTGGCTTCTATGGGTGCTGGAAATTTTATATATTTAGGCTTGTAGGACATGAAGTAAAGTCCTGCATTATTTTTAATTGCAATTGACTCATCGGGATCATAAAATTCCCTAAGAAATTGCATATATTCAAGATAACTATCATCTGCTCCATTTAATTTATGAAGAGTTTCTAAGTCACGCAACATAGTTACAAAAGTACAACTATCATATTTTTTTGTATCTAATATTTCCTGAATATGATATGAGTATATTCATAAAACTTCCAGTAACTTATGAACATGTACTGGATATTTGTTGAAATCATAGTTTTTTATTGGTGACTTCATAATCATAAGGTTGTATAGTATTTAAAAAGCTTATTTCAAATCATCCTTGATTTTGTCCAAGAGCTGCAAAGCTTGTAGAGGAGTGATATCGTTGAGATTATAGGTATCGAGCAATGTCTTCACTTTTTCATATCTCGGATCAACTTGAGGTCAAAGGTCCAAGGTTAAAGGTGAAAGGCTATGTCCTTGTTCCTTGTTCCTCGTCCCTTGTCCCTGTTCTAAATGTTCGAGGTTATACTTAGCTCTTGCTAGGATTGCTGGTGAGATGCCGGCGAGTTTAGCCACGTCAAGACCGTAACTTTTGCCTGCTCAGCCTTTGACGATTTTTTTCATGAAGATGACTTCTTTGTCGGTTTCGTATACGCTTACAGAAAAATTTTTCACGCCAGGTAAAGTGTTTTCTAGCTGGATCAGTTCGTGATAATGGGTAGCAATCAATGTTTTCGCTCCGATGTTCGTGACGAGATATTCCAGTATCGCTTTGGTAAGTGCGAGTCCGTCATACGTTGCTGTTCAACGACCGAGTTCATCGAAGATGATAAAGCTTTTTTTGCTGGCATTGTTCAAAATATTTGCGACTTCGATCATTTCCGTCATGAACGTCGATTGATTTTTCGCGATGATATCACCGCTGCCGATACGCGCAAATAGTGCATCAACTAGAGAAATTTTGCATTCTTTTGCCGGAACGAATAATCCACAATGTGCCATCAAGACGATCAAAGCATTCTGTCTCAGATAGGTCGACTTACCTCACATATTCGGTCAAGTAATGATATGGAGAAAATCTGGTGAAAGGTTATCATTGAGATTTTTTTCTACATTATACTTGTTACTTTCTACATTCTGTAGGAATAAATTGTTTGGGATGAATTGCTGATCGAGCGGAAGAAATTCTTCGATGACGGGATGTCTTCATTCGACGATATGCAAGAGATCTGTCTGGACAAATTCAGGTTTGCAGAATTGCTTTTCTCTAGCCAATAAGGCTTGTGCTACAAAAAGATCCAATCGCGAAATCCGTTCCGCAAATTCATTCAATTGCTTAGTGCATTCTGTTATCTTTTGCTGAGCCTGATGAAGCAGCTCAAACTCGAGTTTGCTGAGATTATCCTTGGCTTCCAAAATTTTCACCTCGAGATTTTCTAGATACGGAGAAGAATATCTCTGACCTCCCATCAACGTATTCCTACGGACCACTCCAAATTTTCATTCTTCATCCTTCATGGTTCATCCTCCCTTGATTTGTCAAAGTTTTTTTTCAAAAATTTCTATATCTTTATTGGTGATTTCGAGAAAATATCATTGATTCAAAATGAATTTTACCTTTACGTTTGAAATCCCTGTTTGATGAGCTAATTCTTGCTGGTATTGCAAAAGCAGTTCATCGCTGTGGTATGCTATCTTCCTCAATGCATCTATGTGACCGTTGTATCCATCACGGATGAAATCCATATATTCTGTATATTCTTCATCATTTTTCAGAAGCTGGGAAAGATAATTGTAGAGATGCTGCACGGCGCTTTGGCTAGTTTCGCTCAATCATAAACGCTTCAATTCATCGAGCAAAGTTTTGTTTTCCAAAAATATCCTCAATGTCGCTCTGAGTTTGATATAATATGCAGGGCTTGGTTTCTTGTACAAGATAGTACTTACTAGTTTAGGGACATCAACGACATGCGCTAACAAATGGGAGATGCTTTTACTTTTTTGTTGTGGGTTATTTATTTCTAAGTCTAAATCTATCGTTCCATCGTTCGATGGTTCTATCGTTCCATTAAAATAATATGCTATAGCATCCAGTCTTCGTTGGATCTGTAAGAGATCCTTGATCGGATTTGTAATCAAATGACGGAGAAGTCTTGCTCCACCTGCGGTTTGGGTCGTATTCAAAATATGGAAGAGGCTGTATTTTTCGCTTCATTCATAGCTCGATGACAACAATTCCAGATTTTTTATCGTGACGTCATCCAAGATGAGATAAATATCCTGCGAGTGAAATGAGATTTTCGTGATATTGGTCAGTGAATGTTTTTGTGTATGTTTAAGATAATAGAAGAGTAGCGCTATTGTCTCGAGTCTTCAGTCTTCAAGAGCTTTTCCATAGCTTGTAATATTCTGCACTCCGGTCATCCCTGCAATAAATTTGTCTGGATCAGGCGGAAGATCTCGTACAGATATCAGGCATTTCAGATACTGTTGGATCGGAGTCGTGATGCTCTCTTTCTCAGGGAAATCGATATTGAAGATAAGTTCTACCGGTCTGATGGTAAGGATGAATTTTTGCATCTCAGCGATATCGGAGAAACTTTTGGTCCGGTATTCACCGATGCTAAAATCGCCTCGAGCGAGATGATAGGTGCTTCCATGGGTATGCGGCAAGAAAGTGATCCCCATAGTGTAGGTGAATTCCTTTTTCGATTCCTGGATATAAGTTCCTGGGGTGATGATGTTTACGACTTCTCTTTCGACGATTTTGCCGGGAACGGGAGCGGTGGTCTGTTCGGCGATAGCGATTTTATAGCCATGTGCTATCAATTTCGTGATATATTTTTCAGCGCTATGATAAGGGATGCCTGCCATAGGCACAGAATTTTCAGAGTTCTTATTTTTACTGGTCAGTACGATATCAAGGACCTTACTGCAGATTTTAGCGTCTTCGAAGAAGGTCTCATAAAAATCACCCATGCGGAAAAACAGGATGCAGTCAGTGTGCTCTTTTTTTATGTCGAGATATTGGATGATTGCTGGAGTAAAGGCCAAAACTAAATAAATATTGGTAAAAGGTGAAAGGACAAAGGTGAAAGGATTATAACTTGTCCCTAGTCCCTTGTTCCTATTACCTGTTTTTGTATATTTTTTTACAGAAAAGTCAAGGAAACAAAAAAACGTCACGGTATACCGAAACGTTCATTACAGTATCTGAAAATAATCAGATTATTATTTTAAGTGTTTTCTAAAGGTATAAGTTTACCATTCACTACATGAGCTTTCCCTTGATCATCGAAGATTTGTATGGGTTGCATTTCATTGCTGTATTCTTCGCAATATCCTAATGCATCCATTCGATCAGAAGTATCTTCACCGATTTGGTATACACAAGAATCAATCATAACACAGGCTCTGAATTTTCCAGGACTTGCTTTTTCATTGGATATATTTGATCCAAGTTCTCTGAGTTTTGTTTTTGTTGTTTGTTTGTTCATAGTTGTTTTTTTTATATTTTTTATATTTATATATAAAAGTAAATAAAAGTCAACAAAAAAAAGCACTCCGAAATACGGAGTCGCTCATCAATGTTAGTGGAATCTTTGAAATATTCCAATAGTTTTGGTCTTGGTAAACATGACCGGTGTAGCAAATTTGTCTATACTCAACAATACTTCTACATTGTCTTTAATGTTAGTCTTGATTTTGCCGGGTTCAACCTCAATGATCAAAAGATCAGAATGCTTCCGTGAAAACTTGCAGATGCGTTTTGGAAAGTTTTCGCTTTTTCTTGCATGAGTTGTCGTAAAAGGAATCCTGTTTTTTTGTAAATGCTCTTTTACGTGCCTCAATGCATTAGTGATAGGGTATATATTGTCTGCATTAGTTTTTTCAACAAAAATATTAATTGTTGATCCATGTTTTGCGGCAAGATCTCTTACCATTTTAATTTTTTGCATTTTGCGTTCTCTATCTACGGCAATAGTGATCTTTCCGTAAGGTTTAAATTCAAGTTTTTGAGGAATGAATGTAATAGGAATCAACGATTTTTCCGCAGTATCCCATATTGCTCTTCCGAGAAAACTTACGTTATCATCTTCCACTCCTATTAAAATATGAGCCGCATGTTCATCTTCAGCAACATGATAGAGAGAAGTTAAAAAATTCCAGATGTTAATCTTTTTAACAGATATATGAACGTGTACATCATGGAGGTGTTTTGTAATCTCCTTAATACGAAGGATACCTTCTTTAAACGAAATATTAGTTTGATCATTTTTTGGATAGAGCACTAGACTCAAATCCAATGATCTTGCATATGCACTCGCATAACGAGCCATTTGTTGTTGGTTTTCTTCGGTGTTTGCCAAGTTGATAAGGGCAAAAACTGTGGTTTCTGTTCTTTTTTTCATGTTTTTTTTATAGATTTTTTTTGTTTGAATAGAGACCATAGCTATTAGAAGAGAAAAGTCAAGTAAAATGATTTAGAACAGAAGCTAAAACTTTGCAAAATACCTCATTGCGGATATACTTAACTTGTTAGCATGATATTTACCTTGGAACATTGAAGAGCATATGCCAACAGCATTATCAAAAAGCATTTTAGAAAGAGATGAACTCAAGGGCATAAGCCCTGATTTTGAGCAACTCAAAATTCTTCCCAAAGAAACAGCGGAAAAAATAGAGACGCTCATTTTTGCAAAAGACAAAAATATCCTCAAGATACTTACGACCAACAAATTCTCTGATGGCCTTGCTTCACTGCTCAAAAGCTTAGAAGCCAAAGGGTATAAATACGAAACGTTCTATACTTCGCCAGAAGGATTCAGCTATGCATTGAGCTGGTATGTTGATATGGAAAACATTGCCGAACAAAAAAGAAAAGCAGCAGCTGAGCAGAAACAAGCCGCTGGAAAGTGAGCTATCGCTATGATTCAAAAGATATTTGAAAAAAGGGATGCCATGGATCCCGGTGATTTTATCATGGAGCTTATCAGACTGGCATTCCAGGCTGGAGCTTCGGATCTGCATTTTCAACCCCAGGAAGACGGACTGATTGTGAGGATCAGGATTGATGGAGTGATCCAGGAAATTTTGCAATTCACTCATGATGATTTCAGAAAATATCTCCAAAAGATAAAATTCATTTCCTGAACCAAAATGAATATCGACTACGTCCCACAGGATGGAAGGTTTTCGTTCGAAGCGACGGATAGTAATAACATCAATAGAAAAGTGGACGTGAGGGTGAGTTTCATGCCGGGAATAGAATCAGAAAGTACGGTGATGAGATTCCTAGATCAGACCAAAGGAGTAAGTACATTTGAAAAGATCTGATTTACGGAAAGAACCTACGCAGTGCTCAAAAGAAATCTCGAAAAAAATACCTGAATCACTATCTTCACGGGACCTACCGGTTCATGAAAAACGACTACGCTCTACACGATCCTTGCGTATCTTAACGATGGAAAAAGGAAAATCATCACGCTTGAAGATCCGATTGAATACGAGGTGAAGGGGATTCAGCAATCACAGATCAATTATAATAAATGATATACGTACGAAATCGGGCTCAAAGCTATCCTTAGGCATGATCCTGATATTATCCTGATCTGAGAAACAAGAAGCCAGGAAACCGCTGAAATCGCAATCAATGCTGCGTTGACAGGTCACTTGGTCTTTACGACATTGCATACCAATTCTGCCATAGAGTCTATCCCAAGGTTATCGAGCATGGAAGTCAAACCGTACATGTTGGCACCTGCTTTGAATTTAGTCGTAGCGCAGAGATTGGCCAGAAAGGTATGTCCAAATTGTGTTACCCGTATTGATCCAAATTATAGCGAAAAAGCTGAAATCGATGAAGTTATCAAAAATCTGCATGATCTCGATCCGACGATAAAAATAGAATCCACAGGCAAGATCCCTCATGCCGTGGGATGCGAACAATGCAATGGTAGCGGATACAAGTGAAGAATAGCGATTATTGAAACTTTTGAAATCACTGATGAGATCAGAAGGATGATTGTTGAATGAAAGATTGGTATCGATCTGTATGCGAAGGCAAGAGAAAATGGCTTCCTAACACTCAAAGAAGACGGTATGATGAAAATGCTCAATTGAGAGACAACGATAGATGAGATCAGAAGAGTTTTATAATTGTGTTTGGAATATGGCAAAACAGAAAACAGTGATCAATCAACCTGAAGATACCCAAAAGCAGGTTCTCAAGATACATACTATCGAGGAATTTGTTCAGATGACCAATACAGAATTGGCTGACATGCTCTATATTTCTGTACCAGAAAAAACACAGAAACGCAATTATCGAAACGATTTCAAACTCTTGAGCAACAAGGAACTGCAAGAATTCATCAAAGACAAAAAAATAAAAGCACCAGAAACTCAAAAGGAATGCTGACTTTTCGTCTATAACCTCAAAACAGACAAGGTATCACCTTTCAAAAAAGATGAATATCTGATGAGCGATACAGGATATATGACCTTTGATGGGAAGACGTATTATGGATATAACGACAACGGTGACGAACTCCGAAAATTTTAATGAGATAGTTTAGAAACTTAGGTGTCTTGTGATATATAAGGCATTTTTTGTTATAGATAAAAATAAGAAAAAAAAGTTAATTAAAGTATTTATATGATTAATATAGAATAATCTATTAGATAGATCTAGGAGTTCGAGCCATCAATCTAACAGCATACACCGTAGTCCAATCGTGACATCCCGAATATCCGTTTGTCGTTAGACAGGAGAGAGGGATAATGGACTATACGTGATATAATATATTCATGATACTGCACTGATGGCGAAAAAAAAAGTCTTTTTGGTGACTGGCGCCTGCCCCGTCACTTGCTACGGGGCGACTAGGCAAAAGTTACCCTAGCGGAGCGTTTAAATTTTTTGAAATTCCTATGTGATAAAAAAAACCATAGACGAAAACGCCTATGATAAGGATAGAGATAATTTATTGCATCCCAAATTCTGGTAAGAGTGCAGGATAGATTTCAAGTTCCAGGGTAAGTTCTTGAAGTCGTTTACTATCTATAACAGTTAAATTACAGGGATGACAGACATCAACAACAGTTTCTTCTATGATATGTTTTTTCATAGGTTTTCTGCATTTTGGGCAGAGAAGTTTGTTGATTTGCTCTTCTTTTCCAATGATTTTATCCATTTGACAGGATTCACAAATAGAAAGGCCATTGGCATGTTGATAAGTAGTATGCTGTTTCCTGCAGTGAATACACAGATACTTATGCGGCCAAGATACCCAAACGATAAGAGCAATAATTCCTAATGAGATAGGAATAATGAATATAAGATTTTGATGTAATTCCATAGTGAGTAGCATACTAGTATGTTTTTGTTTTTATACTTATAAGTATTTAACAAGAAAAGTCAACAATAGTTTTTTTTGAATAAAGAAAAACCCCGCAGTGATGCGGAGTTCTTCCCAAAAAAGTCTCTTGTATTATATATGTATAATATAGTAAGATCTTTTTGTAGTAACGCAATTATGCAGCTGATGCAAGTTTTGTTACGTCTTTAGCTTCAGGACCTTTTCTTCCTTCACCTACTTCAAATTGTACTTGGTCACCATCTTGAATAGATTCACCAATTACATTTGTTCCGTGAACGAATACATCCTTACTTCCATCTTCTGGAGTAATGAATCCGAAGTTTTTAGTTCTGTTGAAGAACTTAACGATACCAGTTGTCATTGAATAATATTGGGTAGTAAATAAAATGTTGGAGAAATAACTCCAGTCCCGAGTATACGGGAAAAGGTTAAAAATGCAAGAGATAGTTTTTGGCTAAAGCTCCATAAATGGGGCGATTATGACAAATTCAATAAATTAAAAAATTGACAATTTTAATATTTTATGTATAATAAGAGATATTGTCAATTTGAAGGGATTTTTTAATTGAGACAAACTTACGATCTCAAACTGCCACCAGCAGATTCAGCTGCTTGGATAGCTTTATTCATGACTTCATTGATCTGTTCAGTGGTCATATTTCCGTCGCCGACGATTTTTATCTTGATAGAAACCGATTTTTTATCTTCACCGAGATTTGCACCAGCGTAGACATCAAAAACTTCCACATCTTTCACTTCAGGCACATGTTTCACAGCAGCGATGACTGTATCAAAACCTTTGTTTGCATCTACAACAAAACACAAATCTCTCCAAAGAATTTGATCTTGAAGCGTTTCGTACTTGTAAGTATGTTCACTTGCTTGCTTCAATCCTGTAACGATACTGCTGATATTCAACGAAATATATACCACTCAGCTCGTTTCTCCTATCTTATTATTCTGCAAAATTAACGGATGCAACGCCCCGATAAAACCTATTTCAGTCGAAAGTCCGTCAGGTCCATCAGGTCATTGACTTTCTGCTTTCTGCTTTCCGCTTCAAGCTAAATGTATGTTAGCTTGTTTTTTCGGATGAAATTGTGCAAGGTTGGTCTTTTCAAAAAGCACATTTCCGAGCTCGAGTTCTTTGGCTATCATACGAACAATGTTTTTCGCTTCAAGGAGGGGATCTTTATCCCATTGATCTATGTTTTTTTGATATAGCATCACTCCAAGTTGAGTTTGTTCATCGACAAACTCAGAAGCAAAATTACTTGCCCCTTTCCCCATGTCCCTTTCTCCATGTCCCATGTCCCATGTCCCTGTCTTGGTTCGAATCTTTCCGATATCAAATAATTTGAACTGATCGAAGAACTTGCTGTTTCTCGCAGTGTGAGCAAGGAGCCCATAGACGATATCATCCCTCATCAACGGAGCTTCCGGATTTACAGGATTTTGCAATTCATAGCAATTATTTTTATCTTTACCGAATTCCTGCAACGATTTTTCGCTGATCCGCGGATAGGTTTCCGTCTGGTTGCATCAGATATTTCTGACGAGAATGTCTTCTAATTTCCTTTGTATAGCGACATAGTCCGTATACGGAACATATTCCGACTTACTTAACAAAGGAATATTTTCTATCTGATCATATCCATAGATTCTGGCTACTTCTTCATAGATATCTTCTTGGATATTGAGGTCGTCCGGTGATCTTCGAAGCGGTGCGATGACACTAGATTTTTTCACTTCAAATCATAATCCTTCCAAAATATCTTTCGCTTTTTTTTCAAACCCTTTCTGTTTTGTTCCGAACGTGAACGCTTCTAATGCCGCAAAATCCACTTCTATCTCCTTGTCCCTTTCCCCTTGTCCCTTGTCTCCGATGTAGTAAGAGAGTCCTCAGAGATTGTAGCTTCCAAGGTCTTTTGCGTAATATTTCAATTCGTCCAAGAAAAGGATCAGTGAAAATAATGAGTGTCGTGGATTGATATTTTTTTCGAATCTTAATTCTGCATCGGTTCTCAATGAGAGTCTTGTACCCATTTTTCTCACAGCCACCGCATCAAAATTCGCTATTTCGACCAAAATATTTTTTGTGCTGTCGGTGATTCAGCTCTCTAGTCCGCCAATGACTCCTGCGAGTGCAAGGATTTTTTTCTTGTCAGCGATGACGATATCATGAGCTTTCAAAGTATGCTCAGTCTCAAAGAGATCAATAAATTTTTCTCCGTCTTTTGCGTTTCTTACGATGATATCTCCATCGATTTTGTCAGCATCAAAAAAATGGATCGGCTGGCCGCTGATAAGCATAAAGAGATTAGAAAAATCTACTCGGTTGTTTCTTGGCGTACTTCCCATATCGATGGTCTGGAGCCTAGAAAAAAAGCTTGCTTGCTGTACGGTGATATTTTTGATATGAAGCAAAATATACGAGTTCACTCCATCACTTTCTGCAATGACTTTCCTTTCTGGTGTGCTGGCGTTTTCCAAAATCTGCATGATATTCGCATGCGTATATTGCGCAAAATAATCTTTGACTTTATTAAATGAAATGATAGGACCTTCGACTTTCGACTTTTGACTTTGGACTAAAGTATAGATAGCATTCAATTCGATAGCTGCACCGAAATGCCCGGTAAGGTCAGGTCTATTGGTTAATGATTTGTTATCTACTTCCAGTACCCGTTCTTCGAGTCGAGGAAATTTTTCTTTCAAAGGAGATCCCAGATTTTTGTCGGAGATATCTTCCAAATCCTCGGTCAGTGACCAGATCGAATGTTTTTCTAGATCTTCGTTGATCCCTACTTCTTCTTTGCTGCAGATCATACCATTGGACTCGATCCCTCTCATTTTTCTTGGTTCGATAGTGATCCCTATTTTTTCAAAAACAGTCCCTGGCAACGCGACAGGCACATAGAGTCCTGCTGCGACATTAGATCCACCACAGACGATTTGGTATTCGCCTTTCTTTCAGCAGTCGACGACGCAAACTTTCAATTTGTCCGCATCGGGATGTTTTTCACAGGATTTAACATATCCGATAACGATGCTTTCTGCTATTTTTCTCTGATGAATCTCTTCGATCTCGCAAGTCTTGAGAATGAGGTTTTTAGCGATATTTTCCGGAGTATCATTGATTGAGATGAATTTTTTGAGTAAACTCGAGCTATACTTCATATTTTTTAAAAAAATTACGGAATTAAAAGATTACAAATTACAAATTATATGATATATAAGTAGCTGGAAATATAGATATTCTGAATGAAAAATAAAGCGGAAATAAAAAAATACAGATTATAATTTTAATCTATATTTTCTGATTATTTCTTATTTTCCGCTTCTGCATAGCAAGCGATAGCTTCATGTATATTACATATAAGTTCGTCCCATGTTTTTCATTGAGTGTGTGTGGTGATGTCTGCAATAGATGCAGAATAGCCGTATTTTGGATCAAAACAGATTTCTATATTCATGGACAGAGAGTTATTATATAAATATAGATACTATTTTTTTTGATTTCATTAGTATGTCTAATGAAAATCTATTGAGATTAGAATTTTATATCATATTTGATAACTAGTTTTTCAAAGGATGTACCTAATGATACCGCTATTCTTTTGATGATAGCACGAGCGGTCCCTATAGCAAGTTTGTAATTTAATGGCATACCGCATGTTGATAACGACTAAAGGTGATGGTCGGTATCTGTAATTTGATATTATATGCATCGTCACCAAAATGACATTGAACCGCTTCATCAATATTTGCCAGTAATTCATCTAATGTTTTTCCTTCAGTAATAAGTGATGAATGTTTTCCAAAATCTATTTGGATCGTATAATAACCACCCTCATAAGATAAATGAAATTTTGGTTCGTTTTTTTTATTTGCCATGACCAAAGATAGACATCTAAATATATAGATTATATATAAGCAAATATCCTGATTTTTCAATAGATTCACTGGGATTGTAATTCAACCACCAATTTTTGCTCTTTTTGAGGACTGCATTTTTTTCCAGAAAATTTGCAAAATAAAAAATTCTGACTATAATTGAGAGGCAATAAGAATTCGAATTTTTTTTCTGAGAGTTCTTATGACCTCGAAAATATAGTTTACTATCAAATAATTTTGTTTCAAAAATTATTAAGATAGTAACTATACATTCTTCAATCAAAAATAGAAAATATCTTCCCTTTACAGGACAAGTGAAGAAGAATGTATCCTTTAGGATAATTGAGACATAACTTTATTTCATTACTTTTACAACCATGGCAAAAGCAAAAAATCTCTGAGAATTCAAAAAGAATTTATGAGAACAACTACAAGGAACAGATAAAATACCTTGATCAGAGAAGATTAAAAAGCAATATAAATCAGCTCTTTTTAGAGAAATCGTGGCTGATCCTGAATATCAACAATTAAAAAATGAGTATCTCAACGAAAAAAGATCTGAAAAAGCAAAAGAAAAGCTTTTCAAAGAAGCATTTTCTCATGCTCAAAAACTTAATTCGTCTTTAACAGAAGAATCTTTTAGAGATTTACTTATGTGAAAAACAGAATCTAAGACAGAAAAATCTGAATCTCCTCGCAAAGCACTTGAAAAAGAAAGAAAAACTGCGGCGATAGTAGAACTTGATAGACTTGGTATGAAAACTGATGAAAATGTAGAGATGATCAATGCTATCCAATTTCTTGATGATAAAATTCTTATCGGAAATACGCCTTGGGCATATGAAAATATGACATGAGGACAATGAAGATTCAGAAAAGAAACTAATAGGCATTATTACAATTTTGCAGAAAGGAAAGCGGAAGCAAAAAATCAATGACTTACATTACCAGAGAAAAAAGATTTCGTAAACACGCTAAAAGCTTTACCTGGAGAATATTCAGAAAGTAATTGGTATAAATGATGAAATATTCTATCTATTATTTTATGAGAGTCAACGACTGGTTATTGCGATAGTGAAGGAGATCTAAATAGTAATGGTGGTTATGGTTTTCTAGGTTCGGTTTCAGAGTATAATAAAGACAATGCTCGGACCTTCACATTTGATGGAGATAAAGGTGGACCGGGTTGACACAACAAGCATAATAGGTTTGTCTGTCGTCCTCTCGTAAAGAACTCCTAATTTTTCATCCGACTATTTGTCTATTTACCCCGCTTCAGCGGGGTTTGACTAATTTCAAAAGAAAACATAAAGCATAAGAGGTCCAATGACCTCTTTTTTCCTGGCATCAAATTTATTCTTGCATTTATTGCTGCTATGAATAAAAACTCGGGACCAAAAAAACAATCTTTAAATTCAAAATTTAAAATTCAAAATTAGTTCCCATGATCAATCCCTTAAGCGGTCCAAAACGTGTGGTCAATAAGCTTATCAAGACATTCCTTATCCTAAAGACCAATCTTCATCATCCCTCGTACAAACATCAGGAGAAGATTATTTTCACTTTGATAAGAAGATGTAAAAATACTGCCTTCGGAAAAAAATACGGATTCGAAGATATCCAAACGATAAAAGATTTTCAGAATTTAGTCCCTATCTCTCATTATACAGAGTTTGAACCTCGGATCACCTATATGCTCAAAGGGGAGAAAAATATAACATATCCTGGAAAAGTTAACCGATTCGCCACCTCATCATGAACGACGTGAGGAACATCAAAATATATTCCGATCACCAAAGACAATCTTAACGCATCCCATTTCAAATGAGGGATAGAACTCATGAGTTTATATGTAAAAAACAATCCGAGAACCCAATTTTTTCAAGGAAAGGGGATGGTGATCTGATGATGATTTTCAAAAAACCCATATACCGGTGAAAGCAATGTCGGATTCATTTCTGCGATATTGCAAAAAACTGCGCCACGGTTATGACAATATTTCCGTGAACCCAAGGCGGAACTCTCTTATATGGAAAACTGGGATGAAAAAGTGCAGCTGATTATAGAAGACACGATCGACAAGAATATCACGTTTCTTAGCGGACAACCGTCACGAGGATCGAATTTCCTCTACAAAGTGTTGGAGTATACCGGCAAAAAAAATATCCTCGAGGTCTGGCCAAATTTCGAATGTTTTTTTCGATGAGGGATGGCTATAGACCTTTACAAGCCACAACTTCAAGCGTTGTTCCCAGGAAATAAAGTGAAATATTATCAAGCATACAATGCTTCCGAATGATTTTTTGCAGCTCAGGATAGTAATTTTACTGATGATATGTGTTTGTTCACCCATCACGGCGTGTTCTATGAATTCATCCCTACCGAAGAATATGGCAAAGAGAATCCTATCGTACTTACTTTGAATGAGGTAGAAGTGGACAAGGATTATGTTATTCTGATCACCAACAATTCAGGACTCCGAAGATATGTGCTTGGCGATACGATCAAATTCACGACACTTAAACCACGAAGAATCAAGATTTCCGGAAGAACAAAATATTATATCGATGTGGTTGGGGAATGCGTGACTTCTGATTATACCGACAAAGCATTGTTGGAAGCCTGCAAAAAGACTGATACGATAGCGACTGACTATATGTTGGCACCGATAACCTATTCAGGAGGAAGTATCAGAGGAGCGTATGAACGGATCATAGAATTCACTAAAGCGCCAAAAAACGAACAAGAATTTGCCAAAATATTGGACAAGGAGTTGTGTAATATGAATGCATATTATTTTGATGAGAGATATGATACAAAAGTACTTTGAGAGCCTATCGTACATTGTGTAAAGCAAGGCACGTTCTATGAATGGCTCAAGATAAAAAACAAACTGGGTGGTCAGCACAAAATCCCCAAAGTTTCTAATGAAAGAAACAATATCGATGAAATACTTTCTATGCTAAATTAACATAAAACATCATTTTTTTGGGGATTGACTTTTTGATAAAGAAAAGTATAATATTTTTCAAACATAACAAAAAAAACCATAAAAAAAATGAAAACAAAACAATTACTTCAGTTAGGTATTGGACTACTATCTTGTATCTTTCTTCTTATGTGTATCGGGGTGCCAGCAATATTCTTCTGGGTTTCACCTTATATAGCCATAGGCATAGTATTAGCTCTTGTGAGTATAGGATTTATGCTCTACATGATGAATTTCCCATCATATCAGACGAACAAATTTTATCGGTTTGATCCCGTATTCAAAAAACCAGGAAATATGCGGTTTACCTACCGTAAATCGGAATATCTGTTTTCATGCGGACAGGCAGCACAACAGATGCTTCTTCAAAAACATGGGATATATATGTCACAAGATGAAATTCTTGCTATTGCAGGAGAAAAGACATTAGGGACGACTCATTGGGAAATAGAAGATACATTAAATCAGATCTTCATCCAAAAGGGAGTGCCATTGATAGCGCGTATCAATTATTACACGAATTATGCTCAGCTCTTTGATGAAATGCACAAAAGAAGAGGCGTGATAGTTATGTTTATCAATCATTTCAATGAAAAGGGTTTTTCTTCTCATTCAATGTATCCGCATTTTGCTTTGCTGACCTCTATCAATAGCAGCAATGATGCAGAAAAGAATAAAGTCATCCTGACGAGTCCTTCATATTCCCGGAGTGGAAACATATGTTTTGAATCGGGGCGTTATGAGGGAGAGATTAAAATGTCGCTTCAGGAATTCCGAGAACGATTTTATGCTGATAGCAAATTCCTTAAGGATTTGGAATACAAGCCGATTTGCACACCAAGTCGATGGAGGAATATGATACATCGTTTCCAAAATTCACTATTTGTTTTTGGATTTTATATCGCATATGCAACAAAGATTTTGAAACCTGGCATAGCGATATGTATTGACGAAAAAAAATAGAAAGAAAGTATATAATGCATTTGCCCGGCGTTTTTCGTCCGGGTTTTTTTAAAAAAAAACTGCTATGGGATACCATAGCAGCTATAAGTGTTAATACTCGATTAGAAGCAATACTTCTCTTGAAGAGAAATGTACTTGCGGTTGATGAAAGAGACTTTGTCTTCATCTTCGTCTTTGACTTCCGATACGTATCCAAATGAACAACGTTCTGATTTATCTCCGAATACAAGCTCACAAAGGATTTTGTACCAGGTTTTTCCCCTCCGGTCAGTATGTACGATTGCCGGATATTCTTTTCCGATCATCTTATTACAAGATTTAGGGAAGTTATCAGGGAGTTGAGCTACTTGGACTGTAGCATAGATAGGAACATATTTAGGAGGTTCCTTTCTGCAATGACTTCTAGTGATGTTGAGCATAAATTAGGATTTGGTTAATACTACTGATGATAATTCATTGATGCGAGCAGCCAATCTGTTGAAGTCATCCAACGCTTTGCTGGTAAATCCTCTGAGATTAACTGCTGCATTAAGGGCAAATTCGGTCTTGCTACTCACTTCAGGTGCATGCTGATCTATTGCATGAGTATAAGATTTTTCAGCTTGGTCCTTCTGTGATTCAAGGAATTTTTTTTGTTCGGCAAGCAGCTGGTGTACAATAGCAGGATCCAGAGAATACAAATTGTGGTCTTTTGGCCCCACATACGATGTTATTACATCCAAAAAAGGAAGCCATTCAGGATCAAATTTTGGAGGTAATTCTTTGAATTCGCTATCAGTCAATAATAGGATTTTGAGCTCTTTAGTAGTACCGTTTAAATCATATTCTCTGCTGATGCCGATTTCAAAATAATCTTTCTCCATCTCTACCAAGACAAATATGCCAGGGACAAGCATTTCAGTGTTTACTTTTTCTTTATTCATAAGGTGTTTTTTTATTTAGTTTGACATTTTTGTTTTTTTATTATTATAATGTTTAATAGAACATTGTCAATCCCAAAAAAAATTATCTTTGCTTGATAGTTTTAGTGAAATATTTATACACTCATTTGCTTTTAAATCGCAATACATCATTACACGAAGTATATTACATAGAGATTATTACGCGAAGCTCATTACATTTTATTTTCTCTACGAGTAACTATGGAAAATATCCAAAATAGCGATACTGCAATTTATGCCGCAATCCTTGCCGAACAAAAACGTCAGTCCGAAGGTATGGAACTTATCGCAAGTGAGAACTATCAATCTTCTGCGGTACTCGAAGCTCAATCATCAGTATTCGCAAACAAATACAGCGAATGATTTCCAGGACGCAGATATTACGGATGACAAGAAAACACAGACATCATCGAACAACTAACTATCGATAGAGCAAAAGAGATATTCCATGCGGACCATGCAAACGTGCAAGCGTTGTCAGGTGCAGCTGCAAATTTATGTGTATATTCTGCACTTATGGAGCCAGGAGATACGATTCTCTGAATGGACCTCTCGCACGGATGACATCTGACACACGGAGCTCCGGTGACGTTTTTCTCCAAAGTTTTCAACTTTATCCGCTACAAGACAACAGCAGGTGGAAAGGTAGATTTCGACCAAGTTCGCAAGCTTGCATTAGAACATAAACCCAAGATAATCCTTGCAGGATTTTCAGCATATCCGAGAGAGCTCGACTACGAAAAATTTGTAGAAATAGCAAAGGAAGTCTGAGCTATCGCATTTGCTGATGTCTCGCATATCGGCGGATTCATCGCTGCATGAGTCCTCAAAAATCCGCTCGACTACGGATTTAATGTGATGATGACGACAACACACAAATCACTGAGATGACCGAGATGAGCTTTGATTCTAAGTAAATGAATCGTCAGCAACCCGCTCAAAAAACCTGAAGATACGATAGAAAATATTCCGACAAGGATCGATAGGGCAGTGTTTCCTGGTATGCAAGGATGACCGCATATGAATACGATAGCTGCGATCGCAGTCGCTTTGCATGAAGCAGCGACGCCAGCATTCAAAGCCTATGCAGAGCAAGCCCTCAAAAATGCACAAGTGCTTGCTAGCGAATTCGTTGCACGTGGATACAAATTAGTTACCGGCGGTACAGAAAATCATATGGTGATCGTTGATTTCAGCGGTACTGAATTGGACGGGTCTGTGGCAGAAAAAACATTAGATAAAATCTGAATTTCGACTTCGAAGTCTACGATCCCCGACGATCCAAATCCTCCCTTCCGCCCATCCGGACTTAGGATTGGGATGCCCGCAATGACAACTAGAGGAGTCAAAGAAGCAGATACAAAATTGATCGTCGAATATATGGACCAAGCGTTCAAAAATAAGGATAATGAAGAAGTATTAGCTGAACTGAGAAATAAGGTCAAAGAGATGTGTAAAAATTTTCCAGTCCCAAGTTTATAAATAATATCGTAAGGAACGGTTTTAAACCGTTCCCTACAAAAAATAATATATTCTTTGTTATATATGATGGATAAAATTTTATTACCGTCACGCAAAAAGAATAGGTTGGAAATGTTCTTGTATAAAGAATGAATGTTTTTTGTAACGATGAATACGCAAAATCATGAACATATTTTTGGTGAAGTGGTCGGTGAAGAAATGAAATTGAATCAGTACGGAAAAATAGTAGAGGAATGTCGGAATGATTTACCAAATCACTATAAAAATTGTGAATTGTTTGATTTTATAATCATGCCAAATCACATCCATGTAATAATAGATATTGAAAGAAATAATGGAAAAATCGTAAGGAACGGTTTTAAACCGTTCCCTACAACAAAAGAACATTGATTATCAGAAATTATTCGCTGATTCAAAACATTCTCATCACGTAAAATTCATCAATCATGACTCCAATCATTCAAACGACAAAAATCCTTCTATGATCACATTATCCGCAACGAATCTGATTTGCAAAGAATACAGGAATACATAGAATTAAATCCGTATAATCGAGACGCAGAAAAAACTTGAAGCATTGAGAGTTTTTACGACGTCGAAATTATGCCTATAAAGGTACAAGTGGAAGAATGATGAGTATTACAGATAAAGTTAAATATAAACCTCAAATAAAAATACCTATGGAAACACACACAATCACGTATACTGCAAAACCTCTTCGGGGAGGTTGGTATGCAATTTACAAAAACACCATTCCTATAGAGAAAAATAGGGCAGGATGCTATACGAGTAATCCGACAAGAAAAACACGAGAACGGATTCTGAAGACAAAAGATCCTAAAAAAGTTCTCTTTTCTTTGAAAAAACAAATAAAAATTGAATATCATTTAATATGATTCGTATTCCATTGCCGTATTCGGTGATGGTTTTTTTAAAATTATGCTATTGATATTTTTGATTGAACGTCTATAGTAAAGCTCCTACTTTATGTAGACGTATGTCTTGTAGGAAAAAAGTTCTTTAAATTATTGAAAAAAAATCTTTGAAAAATTTTCTTAGTAGTGGCGAGCGAACAGAAAATGAGCTCTCCGAGCATTATATCGGCAGCTACAAAGCGTTTTTTGGAGTACCTATTACCAAACATGATGAACTGAAACATCTAAGTAATCGTGGGGTGCTTTTGTACCAACAAGAGGGTCAATGATAATCAGACCCTATGATAATCAAAAATATTTGAGCAACAATAATCGGCTCAAAAAGATTATCAATGATTATTACCATTTTTTGCGGGAATCACCGCACGGCAGTATATCTGCCAAACCATCAAGGAGTTAGGTCCATTTACAGTGATTTGCTAGAGATAGTCCTTGTGACTTTCTTAGCTTAAATCAGTGCTTCGACCTACTCCTTTTTTCATTAAAATAAAATATATAAAAAAGACTTGACATTTAATGTCAAATATATAAAAGTTTAATACACAAATAAAAATAATAACTAAAAAAAGGAGGTAATGATGCTCTGACAAACTAAGGGACCAAGGATCCCCATAACCCATACATAATCCTTACATTAAAATTTACTGACGTAAACATCCCCGTAACTCAATCAAACGCAGGGGCGTGGTTTAATCGCTATTTCCGTGGATGTCATCGGAAAATGGGAGCCTAGAGGAAACAGATCCTCCGCAAAGGTAAGACCTTAAACAAACTCATCTAAAAAATAACCCATTTAAAAAAAAGAGCGCTGCATTTCAGCGCTCTTTTGCCTTATTGCAAAAACATACTCGCTATTGATAGCAATCAGTAAATACCTATACAAATAAGAGTTTTATCTTTGCTTATCTGTGTAATGGATATATTTTTGATCATCATCGGAACGATAGTAACAATCCTAGCAATCATAGGAGCAATCCTGCCCGTTTTGCCGAGCTTGATCTTGATGTATATCGCATTCATCTTGCTGCAATTGACTTCAGCACATCCATTTAGCTGGATATTTTTCATCGTTCGAGCGGTGATTGTAGCATTTCTTATCGTCTTGGAATATGCCATCCCATCACGAGGGACAAAGAAATTTTGAGGTACCCAGCGAGGAGTGCGTGGCAGCAAAATCGGGCTTGTAGTATCTATTATCGTATTGCCAGTGTTTGGCATAGTCATCTGACCGTTTGGGCTTTTGGGACTGATAGGTGGACCATTTGTATGAGCATATCTCTGAGAAAAGTATGCAGGCAAACAACACGCACATGCTTTGAGATCAGCACGATGATCGTTTATCTGATTTGTAGCAGGTAATCTCTTGAAACTTGTCGTATCCCTCATTATGGCTGGATATTTTTTTGTAAATGCATACAAGTTTTTCATCAAATAAAAAAAAATATACAATCATTTTATTTGATAGAAGTTAAAAAAGATTATGCGTTCAGCAATAGAAAAAAATAATATATCAATAAATATCTCCGAAAATAAGCCAAAGATATTACAGAACATGCGTACCTATCTAGCAGCAATGCTGATAATCACTCCGTCATTGCAGGGAGAAAGCAAAGTCAATAATCGGTTGAAATATCAGGAATCGATTTGAGCGTATGAAGAGATATATACTCCTAGAAAAAATTTGGAATCACTGATATCATACGAGACTATTTTCAAAGATGGACTGAAAAAGGCTTTGCTATGACTTAATAGCATAAATGAGATTCCCAAGTGAGGAAAGCCCATCATATATTATCGGGATGTATGAATACTCAAATGAAAACCGATACAACCAGAATTTGTCAAAAAATTAAATTTGCCTGAAATGTTTGATATCAGTCCAAAATCTGTCCTTAATCCCATAGTATCAATGGTGTTGTCGTTAGGGAATAGGCATTTTGAAATAACGCCTACGGTAGGAAAGATCCAAAAGGTATATCTCACAGAAGAAGTATTTATCATCCAAACGAATATCTTCGGGTTGACGTTTGTATATGACAAAGAGAGCCAGCTTCCTAATCTATTATTCAGATTTTGGAATACCTCACCAGAAAAATGAGAAAAAAAATGATTGTTCAAATGAAGCACGGTCAGAGAGATATAATGATTTTAGAGATATAAAATTATCGCAGATATGAAATCAAAACTCGTGATAGGTATAGGTTTAGTATTGGGGATATGTATGCTCGGTTCGAGATCAGAAGCATATCTTTTTGGTATGAAATCTCGGGACAACAGCATCCAAAATATCCAACGCGTAGAAAAAGAGTACAAGCTTGATTTGCCGATTGTAGCCTTTATTTTCGATCCGCGAGGACAGCATGTCGAGGACCAGCTCAACGCGCTCAACAAACAGTTCGGTGAAGACAGGATCTATCATATCTCGATTTCACCCGATAGCTTGACTGCAAAACAGGTCGCTGAAGGGATGTTTGATAAGGAGTACAAACAATTTTTTGATGATGTGAAAAAGAATAATCTGAGAGTGATTTTTCGTACGATGCATGAGATGAATGGGGGCCGATATCCACGATCATCCAATCCAACGACGTTCAAAAAAGCATGGATCCATGTGCGAGATCTCTCGAGAGCTGAAGGACTGACCAAATCGAATATCTTATTTGATATGTCTGTAAACGCACGAGATCTCCCCGCCAAAGACGGCAAACCGAGCCAGACTGCAACATTTCTTCAATGTCAGATGAAAGTCAAAGCAAAGCTCAAATGCCCTACATTCGAGGATTATTATCCTGGCGACAAATACGTAGATCTGATGGGGGTGACCTTTTACAATCGAGGAAAATGAAATAGCAACAGACGGCGAGGGACGCCCGACCAGATCGTGAACGCTGCAGGACGGAAAACGTTGGATAGGCTCAAGACTTTCAACAAACCCATCTTTGTAGACGAGGTAGGCACTACGGCAGTCAACTATAGTTGAGCATATAATTTCAAAAAATCGCTCGAAACCTACCAAAACAATTCCGACCTCAAAAATACACGGCTGCTCCAGCTCAAAGATTTCCTGCTCAGAGAAACAAGCATCGCAGGCGCGATTTACTTCAACGTGGATCTTACGAACGGATTGAAAAATCGAACGATAGGGGAATTGGATCGGTCGGTGATAGATTTTCAGTCTCATAAATTTTATGATAAGATCCTTGATGTCTATCAAGCAGGCAGGCCGAATGAGACCAACGCAATCTATTATCTCTTCAATATCAAATCTGTAACGCTCAACAAAAAAACATTTTTCATCCAATCTGATTATGTGAAACCGGTCAAAGATCTCTATGCTTTTACGACGACATACATCACAGGAACCGAATCACAACTCAATTTTCTTGATCAAACAAAAAATTCCTGATCGCTCAGGAACAAATATAAGAGGTTTAACAAAGCTGATTTAGATGCTATCGTAGATGCTGCGAAAAAGTTTTTCTAGTGACCATAACAAACCCACCCCAACCCTCTACCCTCAAGGGGCATCGAGACCTTAACAGGGAGGGGTAATAGAAAAATATCTTTTCCATAAAATCCCCCCTGTTAAGGGGGATAAAGGGGGTTTGCTAAATAAAAACCATGACCCTCCTAAGAAATTTCTTTAGACTCTGAGCGAGCCACGAAACGCTCTAGAACCATAGTAGGATTCTGCTCCGTTATGATAAATGAAGACATGACCGAAGCGGTAGTCAGCAAAGAGCGCGCCACCAAGTTTTCTAATATCAGAGGGCGTTTGTATCCAGCTTGAAGTCTTTAGATCAAAATGTCCGAGCTTCTGGAGCTCTTGATAGTGCTGCTCGGTTAAAATCTCAATGCCCATGGCAGCAGCCATATCCACAACATTATTTTTTGGTTGATATTCTTTTCTCGATTCGAGTGCTTCGCGGTCGTAACAGAGGCTTCTGCGCCCTTTAGGGCTTTCTGCCGAACAATCACAAAAAATATATTCGCCTGTTTTGGTATCGTACCCCATAACATCCGGTTCTCCGCCTGTTTCTTCCATTTCGTTGAGCGACCAGAGCTTTTTGGGATGCGCGTTGAGTTTTGTTTCTACTTTCGTCCATTCAATCCCTTTGTGGCGGTTGAGGTTTTTTTCAAAACGATCTTTCAAGGTAGAGAGGAGCTCTTTAGTTTGTTCTGGTGATAATGCTTTGGTCATGGTCATAGATGGAATAGTAAATCTGGTATGAAAACCGAATTGCTAGGTCGTACTTACGAACACATTATGAACTATATTTTTCTATATGCTTTGATAAGTGTATTTTTTATTTACAAGGTTCATTTAGTGTTTTTCAAGGATAATCTTTTAATAGACTGCTTTCACTTGAATAAGATTTTAGATATTTTGATGATAAACCTTTTCGTGTAGAATCGGTGTCACAATAATATAGTTTAGAAGTATAATAGCTTGATGTATAAAAAATATGATTTGTAGAATTTATTGTGCTGTTTGTTACGCCACTTGAAAAATTTCAGTTTCAACAAATATTATCTTCCCAAAGTCATAATTTATTATCACGAGCGTATTGCTCATCTGCTTTAAAACTTGATTGATACTTATATGCTGTTTTGTAGGTATATTCCATTGCATATCAATTTTTTATAAGTCGTTCATTAATAAAGGTTCAGTTTTCTGTATAGACGTAACGAAGTAAACGATCGTATATGTCTTTATCGTTTTGTGTCTCATCGTTCATTATTAATATTTTCTTATTTAGTAACATCTGTGTTGTTTTTTTTGATGCTTCTTCTCAAAAACATTGAATAAGTTTGCTAGTGTCTACGGTTTCTGGTGTATCAATTCATATTAATCTGATTTTTTCTGTTTTTCATCCAGACGATATTTCTATCGTGTCTCAATCTATCACTCTTGTAACCGTGTAATATATTTTATTTTCAGTGCTTTTTGCAGATCATTGAGAAGCATTATATAATAATATTCCAACATCGCCTCTTGTGGTTAATTTATCGAAATTAACTGTGGAATTCATAGTTAGTCATCCCATAATTCATAGTTCTTGTGCTTTCTCAAAATATAGTTGAGCAAAATGTCCTTGTGTTTCATCTTTCTTTCAATCAATCATTCTCATAAGAACGGTTATTGCTTGAGCATTTGTCAATGATTGAGTTGGCATGAACTTTCCATTAGATCATTGAAACAATCCTAATTGACAAGCTTCTTTGATAATATCTTTTAAATCTGGTCGCGCATTGTTTAAATCAATAAAATCACAAGTGGTTTTTGATGTATCTGGCGTAAGTTTCTTAATTTCTTTTGCATATTGTACAAAAAATTTAGAAGCTTCATCTCTTCTCAAACTTTTAGTTGACATGAAATCAGTTGCATTAGTGAATTTCGTTAATCCATTCTGATTCATTCGATTAATAGACTGCTCTAATTGTGATATAGCAAAACTAAATCATCCAAAGCTAATAATAGTCAAAGCGATGACTAGAAATTTTCTCATATATTTTCGATTAGAAATATAAATCAATTTGAACTATAACAAGAACTAGCATCCATACAACCCACACCTACATCAAATTCACACCTTCAAACAATTCCAAAATCACTTGATCTTCATTCAATCCTGCAAGCCTTGCCTGGTAATTCAAAATAATCCTATGCCTCAATACCGGCAATGCGACCCTCTGTACATCTTCATGAGTCACATAATTTCTACCTGAACAGAACGCTAACGCTTTACTCGTAATCATAAGCCCGATTGAACCTCTTGGTGAAGTACCGTAGAGGATATGTTCATGTTCTTTTCTCGTGATGCTCGTCAACCTGGTGATATAGTTTTTGATCTCGTCGGAGATGGCGATCTTCTCTACCTCTTTTTTCAATTCAATCAATTGGTTCTGACTGATGATGGATTTTATCTCGTGATGACGGTCTTTTTCCATCGTATCGAGGATCATTTTTTCTTGTGCGAGATTAGGATAATTGACTAATACTTTAAACAAGAATCTGTCGATTTGCGCTTCAGGGAGCGGATAGGTTCATTCTTGTTCTATAGGATTCTGGGTCGCTAATACCAAGAACGGCTCAGGTAATTTGTGCGTCATTCAACCGATAGTCACTTGCTGCTCTTGCATAGCTTCAAGCAACGCTGATTGGACTTTCGGGGTCGCTCTATTGATCTCGTCCGCTAATATTATATTCGCCATGATAGGTCATAGTTTTGTATCGAACGATTTTGACGTACTATTGTAGATTTCGCCTCCGAGGATATCTGCGGGCAAGAGATCAGGTGTAAACTGGATTCTTTTAAAGTCCAATCCGAGCAATTGTGCGAAGATATGGATGGTTTTTGTCTTCGCTAACCCAGGAAATCATTCCACAAGCACATGGCCTCAGCAGAGGATATTGATGATGATAGCGTTGATCAATTCGTCCATCCCGACGATATGGTTGTGGATTTGTTCTTTGAGATGTTTCAAATCTTTGTTGTCGAAATCGACCGAAGTGAGTCATTCCTCAAAGAATTTGGTATCGATCTTGTGATGAGAAGGTTCAGATGAATGATGTTTTTTTTTGAAAATATTGAGGAAATATCTGAAATTCTGGTTCTCTTCCTTCATAAAGAAAAAAAGTACGACAAATACGATAAGGAGAACTATCGCTAATAATATGATTATGGTTCGCATCGCTTTGGGCTATCAAATAAACGTCACTATACTAAATATCTTACAGGGAGTATCAAGGAGAAAGGGACAAGGGACATGGGAAAAGGAGAAAGGGAAAAGGAGAATGGAAAAGGGCAAAGGGGAAAGGGGAAAGGGGAAGAATTCCCTTAAATACGTAATAAACTCCAGACAAAGGAATTTAAACCCGGAATTTATCAGCGAAAGGTTCTCCTTTATTCACCTTCGTGGACAGGTCAAAGGAGGACAGAAAAAACAGATATTTATTTGTCTCCCTTTTTGAAGGGAGAAGTCCGGAGGACAGAGGGATTTAAAAAAAAGAAAAAAAATTAAAATCCTCCACCCTTCGGGTTCCCCTCCTTCACAAAGGAGGACAGAAAAAGAAAACATAAAATTTGCTTTTTTTGGCATTTCCGG
>JAHFJL010000044.1 GCA_023245855.1 bacterium | reverse complement strand
GAATCCATATTGTCTGAGTTTATCACATGCTACGCGCGCTTGCTCCACAGAATGCCCTCTTTTGTTCATTTCCAAAACCTTGTCATCAAGCGATTGTACTCCCATTTCTACTCTCGTGACTCAATTTTCGCGTCGGAATTGGCAATTTTTATCTGTCACAAATTCAGGTCTCGTCTCGATAGTCAGTCAGATTACTCTTCTTTTTGCTGTCTCATTTTTTTTTAAAGCTTCCTGGATATTTTTGCTGTAGGTGATCTTTTTGGTGACATCAACGACTGCATGCGAGTATTTTTTCGTGGTAGAGACTTCTATATTTTTGAAGTACTCATTGAAGGTATTGCAGGCATCATAGAGTTCTTTGATGAACTTGATTTTGTATTCTTTCGTATACACGTCAAACGTTCCTCCCAGCACAATCAGCTCTATCTTATCAGTTTCGTGACCGGTTAATGTTAATGATAAGAGTCTGTTATAGACTTGTTTGATAGGATCGAATTTATTGAGCAAGGCTCTCATGGCACCCGGTTCCGATTTGATGTAACTCTTTGGCATCGTCGGATCATTGGGACAGAAAATACATTTCCCAGGACAATAAAATGGCTTAGTAAGCACCTGAACGGATACGATTCCTGATTCAGATCTGATTGCTCTTTTTTTAAGGAGCTGCTCTATCTGCGGATCTTTCGTTATCTTTTTTGCTTTCAATAGCTCGTAATACGCTTGAAGCAACTGGATGTTTGAAGGAAGGTCTGCTAATTTTTTTGTTCTGGAAAAATCTCTCTTGAGATTTTTGATATGCTCAAGGCTGCGATCCTTTGCTTTCGTCTTTATGATGGCGTGGATGATTTCTTTCATATCTCTTATATAGAGAATCAGTTTATTTTTTCCACATAGAAATGTGATGATATTTCTTTATATATTCTTTCATTATTCTTGTTTTTTCTACTTGAAAATTTCTAGCTAAGATATACAATTCATTTTAGCCTAAAGCTAAAAGCTTGAAGCTAAAAGATATTATTCCTAATTTTTAATTCGTAATTTGTAATCATGATTACTTTACCACAACTTCCATTTGCAACTAATGCATTAGAACCTATCATCGATACCCAGACCGTTGAACTCCATTATGGGAAACATCATCAAGGATATGTAAATAAATTGAATGAACTTGTTCCTGGGACACCATTCGAAGGCAAATCTCTTGAAGAAATCATCACTTCATCTGAATGACCCATCTTCAATAATGCTGCTCAGATACGAAATCACACCTTTTATCGAAACGAACTCCAATCACCGACAGAAAACAATATTCCGCAAGGAGCGCTTTTGGATGCTATCGCAGCTAAACGATGAAGTTTTGAGACGTTTCAGCAAGCGGTAATCGCTAGCGCCGTAGGCAACTTCTGATCTGGCCGAACTTGGCTCGTGAAAAATACTGATGGAAGCTTGGATATCTTAAATACCAGCAATGCGGGATGCCCGTTAACATTGAATAAAAAAGCTTTGCTCACTATCGATGTACGAGAGCATGCATACTATTTACATTATCAAAACCGTAGAGTGGAATACGCAACAAACATCTGGAAATGCATCAATCGAGTGAAGGTGAACGAATTGTTTGGTCAGTAATATATTTATATGCTAGGAGAGGAGATGGACAGCACATACAAGAAGAAAAAAGGAGATGAAGGAGAAGCGCTTGTAGCCCAAGATTATCAAAACCGCGGATATAAACTTATCCAAAAAAAATATACTATCCATTGAGGAGAATTAGATCTGATCTTTGAAAAAGAGAACAGACTGATTTTCGTCGAAGTGAAAGTCGTAGACCATATCGAAGATCTTCAAAACTATGTAACACCAAAGAAACTCTGACATCTTATCCATACTATCGAGTACTACCTTGTGGGCCATCCTACAGACAAGGAATATGTACTTGATGTTGTATTTGTGAGAGATAATTCTATACTTGAAGCCTATGAAAATGTGACAAATATGTAATGATAGTACAATCTGTATTTTATCAATAATATCCGATAAATAAGATGCGATAAATCGCATCTCTACGGAAACATCAATCAAATTTACCTTATAAACATGACTATGAAAAAAAGCAAAGTGCTTATACTCTTTATTCTAGGGATTCTCTTAGGATGATTTTGACGGCAGCTTGTCCATGAATGGAATACTTTACACCAACCCCTTATCCAAGAAGGAAAACTTAATTTGGATGGATTGGTCGCTTCCATAAAAAATGTCGTAAATGCAAAAGACCTCTGAATATCAGACCCCAGCTATCAACGTTTCGGCGAGATTAATACGATTCTCGAGAGCAACTATTACGATAAAGAGAAAATCCAAACAGGAAAAATGCTCGACAACGCACTCAAAGCATATGTGGATGCTATCGAAGACCCTTATACTATCTATATGGATAACAGCACCAATTCAGGATTCCAAGAAGAACTCAAATGATCTTCTGAATTTGATGGTATCTGAGCCGTCATCAGCAAAAAAGATTATTATATCCAGATAGATGAAATCATCAAATGATCACCCGCTTTCAATGCTTGACTCAGCATGTTGGATAGAATCGTCCTCATCGGTACCTGATTAACCAAAAATATGGATGTAAACGAAGCAGTCAAAGAGATTAGAGGTCCCAAATGAACTACCGTCAAACTTACTATAGAAAGAGTCGCTAAAGATGGCAGCAAACAAGTCATCCAAAAAGAAATCACAAGAGATAAGCTTACTGTCCCTTCCGTGAATGGGAAAATCATTACCTGAGCTAATGGGCAGCAAATAGGATACATCAATATCTCTATCATCGGAGAAGAGACAGAAAACCTATTAAAACAGACACTCACCACATTTGAGCAACAGCATATCCAGGGTATGATTCTTGATCTCAGAGGGAATTGATGAGGGCTCTTACCGGTAGCGGTAGAGATCTCTTCGCACTTCATCCCCAAAGATATGTTAGTCGTCAGCGCTAAATATACCACTTTCCAGGACGAAAAGATGCTTTCTCAAGGATATCAAGATTATCAAAAGATACCTATGATAGTGCTTGTTGATGGATTGACGGCTTCTGCATGAGAGATCATCGCGCTTGCCTTGCAACAAGATATCTGAGCCCAACTCGTAGGAACTCAAACTTTCGGAAAATGATCGATCCAAACCATGGACGAATTTCCTGATGGCTCCTCCATCAAATATACCGTCGGTAAACGATATGCTCCTAGCGGGATCAATATAGATAAAAAATGAATCACTCCTGATGTCATAGTAGCATTTGATGCAGAAAAGTACATCAAAACCACAATCGATAACCAGCTCGAAAAAGCGAAACAAGTCCTTGAAACGCTAATAAAATAAGAGAAAAAACCATTAAGGTTACCTTTAGATGAATTGGTATATATGACTGTAACTATAAAATTTCAGAAACCCGATGGCACGCCGATAGCTAGTTTTCCCGGCGAAGCTACTATGTGAATCAGCCAGACTGCTAAAAATCATGGCATAGATTTTCCTACGTCATGCGGAGTAGGCGCTTGTTGAGTCTGTAGATGTAAAATACTCTCCTGACACGAATATATTCAGATAGATAAAATTTCGCCCCCTATGAGGACACTTGAAAGGAATGAAGATGGAAGCTTTAAGGAGTTCTTTGCCTGTATAGGTTGAGTCACTCAAGAAGCGGTCAAAGACAAAGCAAATCATGATGTCATCCTAGAAAAAAACATGTAATACATACTCTAGGTTCTTATCCCTACTATATATATGGTAACATTTGATACAGAGAACATAAAAAAACTCAAGGAACAAGACCAAAATGCGTTCAACCAATTTTATCTTCAAACGGTTGATATGTTTTTTCGTTATATCAACGCACATTACTTTATTTCGAAACAAGATGCTGAAGATATCATCTCTGATTTTTATGTAAAATTCCGGGAAGGGGTGAAATCATACAAAGAAGGCCAATCCTTTACTGCATACTTCCGAACGATATTCAAAAACACCCTTAAAGATTTTTTCAAAAAGAATTCTGACACTCCATTCACGGATTTGCAGACGGATGATGAATGAGAACACTTTGAAGATACACTTATTGATAATATGGATCTCACTAAACTTTTGGAAAATGATTACAAGTTTGATCATATCAAGCAAGCTATGAAGCAGCTTGATGACATCAGCAAAGATATGATTTATTTCAAATTCATAGAAGAAAAAACACTTGAAGAAATCTGTCTCATAACATGAGCAACCAATGAGATGGTAAGACAAAGGATCTCAAGGGCAATCAAACAGCTTAAACAACTTCTTGAAACGCTGCACTAGTACTTCGTCACCCACCAAAAAATCTTTGCAAAGACAGATTTGTAGCCCTGCATCTTGTGGGGCTTTTCTAAATATAATGAATTTTTAGCGTACATTTTTATAATAATGTCAACTTCAAATCACCAGTCACCACCGCAAAAACACGAGAAATAACAGTTCTCAAGCACCAAAGAAATTTTATCGCAGATATGATATTTTCACTATAAAATCTCTTGAAATACGGTTACTCTATGCTAATATAGTTGATGTACACAGTACTTTTTATTTAGTAATTATTTGTACAAAATGACAAAAACAGCTCTTATTGCTAGCCTAGCAGAACAATTAGGTGTTTCTAAGAAATTAGCTTCTGAATTAGTAAACTCTTTCATCGAAACAGTTATCAACGGTGTTAAGAAATCTGGAGAAGTTAGAGTACAAGGATTCGGAACTTTCAAAGCTTCTAAAAGAAAAGCTAGAGAAGGTGTTAATCCACAAAATCCAAGTCAAAAAATCAAGATTCCTGCTATGAAAGTTGTTACTTTCAAAGCTGGTTCTGAATTCAAAGGTGCTGTTAAAAAATCTTAGTTGAGACCCAATGAAAATTTGTAAAAATTTTCATAACTAGTGATTGCACTATAGAAAAACTCTGCTTCGGCAGAGTTTTTTTTTGCGCAGAAAAATAAGATATAACGTTTATTTTACATCCTATTTTTCACAGAAATTCATTCTTTTTGTCTTTAGTACTTATGCAAATGCTCTTACAATCCGTCGTAGATATTCATTCCCATAATAATTTTAATCTTGTTTGTTATAGCACGAGCATTCTTACAGTCAGTCGCAGATACATACTCTTACAAAAAAAATCCACACAAGATAACTAATATAATATACAAGAAGACAAACTACCCTAGTATATAGTAGGATAGACTGTTGTTTTGTATATTACACAAATCAAATTTGCGTGGATCCAAAAACAGTTCTCGAAAAAATTTTAGTCTAGAGCAAGATATATTTGGATACCTTACTTCAGTGATAGAATTATATATATTCGCAATTGAAAGTCAATCCTATTTTTCAAATTGATTTTTTGTACTAAACTACTATAGTACAGCAATAAATACCATATGAACGGATTTCATCATTTTTAATTATTAATTAGCATTTATGACTTGATATATTCTTTTGGCTGCAATCACTGGCGCATTAGTTGGATATTTTACTTTCTATCTGAGATATCAACATAAGGATACTGTCAACCAGCTCAGATCCAACATGAAAGATGCTGCTAAAGAGATAGAATATCTCAGTCATGAACTCGATGAATATGTGCAACAAAATGCGATTTTGAAACAAAAAACAACTGAACTCTTAGATAAAAACGATGATCTCTCTGATGTAGTTTCTGAACTCAGCAAATATTATGTGCACTTGAAAAAGGCTGCTGAAAAGACTAGTGAACTCAGTAAGTATCTTCATACACCCAATCCAGATATAGAAGAAAAGATGCAACCGTTTTTAGAAAAAGTGAAAGTCAACGAGGAAAAAACATTCTTTTAAAAAAGAATGATAAATGATAAATTAGAAATGATAAATTAATAATCTATCATTTATCATCTATAATTAATTTTAATTAATTAGTCATTTAATTTGTCCTACAATCAAAAGCATATCCTGATTCACGATCCAAAAACAGGATATAACGCTATAGCTGATCAATATAAAGCATACCATAAATATCTTGATGACTTTTCAAAAGATGTTTTTTTTAAGTACCTTCCAAAACAACCAAATATTTCACTTATCGATCTCTGAGCTGGCGATGGAAGATTATACAAATATCTTGCACCCTTGAAACCTGCGAGATATGTCGCCTGCGATATCGCTGAAGAAATGCTTAAAAACCATCCCCATGGCGTGCCCGTAGAAACAGTTGTAGCTGACATGGAAGATACACTCCCCTTCAATGAGGATTCTTTTGATTTGGCGACAAGTTTCTTTGTGCTTGAACACGTTGAAGATATGGATATGTTATTTTGAGAAGTATATAGGATATTGAAACCAGGATGAATATGGATTGTCGGTCACTTCATCCAAAGACGTGAATTCATCCGAAAAAAAGATAAGGATCAGTTTAAAGTCAAATTTTATCATCATAGAGTTGAAGACTTAGAAAAAATAGCTTTGAAACATTTTTTTCTGACTCATACTCTCCCTATCCGTGAGAAAGGTCATATTTCTGGATATATCTTGGTATTCAAAAAACCATAAGTCCTTGAAAAAAAAAATATTTTTAGTAGAAAGTATCAAGTGAAATGTAGAATGTAAAAAACAGAGAGAGCATATCGCCTTGTTCCTTTTACCTTGTTCCTTTTTTTTATGAAAAAGTTTCTGATTACGACACCGATCTATTATCCTAATGGATACCCACATATATGACACGCATATAGCTCGTTTATAGCGGATTTTTATGCAAGATACAAAAGATTGCTTTGATATGAAGTAAAATTTTCTACCGGTAACGATGAAAACAGCCAAAAAATAGTCCAACAAGCTGAAGCTGAAGGGAAAGACATCATGCAATATCTCGATGAGATGGGCAAAAAATGGGAAGGGGTTTGGCAACATTTACAGATTTCGTATACTGATTTTATCAGGACCACTCAAGATAATCATAAAGCTATCGTCCAAGAGATGCTCCAAAAATCATATGACAAGTGAGATATCTACGAGGGTGAATATAAAGGATATTATTGTGTAGGATGCGAAGGATTTAAAACAGAAAAGGATCTGATCCTCAAAGATGGAGAGATGGTATGTCCTGATCACCTCAAGAAACCTGATATCATCACGGAAAAAAATCGATTCTTCAAACTCAAGAACTATCAAACAAAATTAGAGAATTTCTTTGAAAAGAATCCTACCTTCGTCATCCCTGAATATAGATTCAATGAAGTGAAATCGTTTGTAAAAGGCTGATTGGAAGATTTTTCTGTTTCAAGAGAGACAAACAAATTCGGGATACCGCTCCCCTTCGATCCCAAACAAGTGACTTATGTCCGATATGATGCCTTGTTTAACTATGTCACGGTTTCTAGAGCACAATGATTCTGGGCTGATGATTCTGAAATCGTTCACATTCTTGGAAAAGATATCAGCAGATTTCATGCTATTTTCTGGCCTGCAATGCTGATGAGCGCAGAATTGAAAATGCCGGATAAAGAATATATCACCGGATTCTTTACCGTAGATGGACACAAGATGAGCAAATCTCTCGGTAATGTGGTGGATCCCGTAGAAGTCGTAGATAGATATGATAGAGATGCTTTGATCTTCAACTTGCTGTACGATGTGCCTATCGGCGCTGATGGTGATTTTTCTGTTGAGAGATTGGGGAACTTATATGAAAGCATGCTGATTGGTTGACGAGGAAATCTCGTGAACAGAGTCACGAGCTTATGCAAAAAATATGGCATCACTAGCTGAAAATTCAATAAGCAGAAACGAGCGGCTTTCAAGGAGAATAACGAAAGCAGATTGCTTCACTACTTTGAAGACGGATGGGATGGAGCAAAAATCGAAGAAACATATCTCAAAAAAGCTGATATCAAATGATATCTCGATGACCGGTATCAACTCGTCCAAAGAGCGAATGAATATATCACTACAACCGAACCACGAGCAAAATATAAGCACGAAGATACTAAACATGAAGCAATCTCTGATTTACAATTCTTGCTCTATATTGTAAAAAATATAGCGCTCTTCTCTGCACCGATCCTTGTAAATGGATTTAAGAAAATCCAAGCTCTCTTTGGAAATGAGGAATTCAGCCAAATAGATTCTACTAAAAATTCAGGAGATAATCAATTTAAGATTGTCTTTGATCTGGAAGACTTTCCTGTGAATCTCAATCCCCACATCATATACGAAAAAAAAGAAGTAGAATAATCAGAAAAAATATTAAAATTTGTCCCTATACTTTACTAGGGACTTTTTTTGTATTTACAAAATCAAATAAGGAAATAACGATTACACCGATAACGAATGCAAACAAAAATGTCGCTTCTGG